>JBIQMF010000020.1:0-12939 GCA_044463545.1 Solirubrobacterales bacterium | reverse complement strand
CCAGGCCGCGCGCAGCCAGCACATGCTCGAGACAGGCGAGTACGTCAACGTGATCGCCGACGGCGGCATGCGCAATGGTGGCGACGTCTCGAAGGCCGTGGCCTGCGGCGCCGACGCCGTGATGATCGGCTCGCCGCTGGCCCGTGCCTATGAGGCACCGGGGCGCGGCTTCCACTGGGGCATGGCGACCTTCCACCCGTCGCTGCCGCGCGGCGCGCGCGTGCGCACCGAGCAGAACGGCTCGCTGGAGCAGATTCTGCTGGGCCCGGCCAACGAGAACGACGGCACGTTCAACCTGATGGGCGGTCTGCGGACCTCGATGGCGACGACCGGCTACGCCGACATCCCGGAGTTCCACCGGGCCGAGGTGATGGTCGCCCCGTCGCTGCAGACCGAGGGCAAGCAGCTGCAGCGCGCGCAGGCTGTCGGTATGGGCTCCAACGGACGCGCGGCGGTCGCAGTCGCCGTCGACAAGAACTGAGGAACGGGCTTGAGTTCGCCTGCCCAGAGCGCCGGGCCAGACGCCGCGGATTCCAGCGGCGTCGCCGGCGGGGCGCTCAGCGATTCGAAGCTGCAGGCACAGGAGGTCCTGGTCCTCGACTACGGCGGGCAGTACAACCAGCTGATCGCCCGTCGCGTGCGCGAGTGCGGGGTGTACTCCGAGCTGCTGCCTTCAGACATCTCGATTGACGAACTCGTCGCGCGCAGGCCGGCCGGCATCATCCTCTCTGGTGGACCGGCTTCGGTCTATGCCGACGACGCGCCCGAACTGCGCCTTGAGCTACTCGAGCTGGGGATCCCCGTGATGGGGATCTGTTACGGGATGCAGGCCATGGCCAAGGGGCTGGGCGGTCGCGTCGAAGCGGCGCCCGTCGGAGAGTTCGGTCGCTCAAACCTGCACGTGAAGGAGCACGGGACCCTCTTCCGTGACCTGCCCGACGAGCAGCAGTGCTGGATGAGCCACCGTGACACCGTCTACGAGGCGCCGCCCGGCTTCACGGCGCTGGCGGCCTCAGACGAGTCTCCCGTGGCCGCCTTCGAGGACAACGAGCGCAAGCTCTACGGCATCCAGTTCCACCCCGAGGTCGTCCACACTCCCTACGGCACCGACGTGCTCAAGCGCTTCCTGGTCGACGCATGCGGCGTCGACGGGCTCTGGAGTCCGGCTTCTGTGATCGACGAGCAGATCGCCAAGATCCGCCAGCAGGTCGGCGACGGCAAGGTCATCTGTGGCCTCTCCGGCGGCGTCGACAGTTCAGTCGCGGCGCTGCTCGTGCACAAGGCCGTCGGCGACCAGCTGACCTGTGTCTTCGTCGACCACGGCATGATGCGCAAGAACGAGGCCGAGCAGGTCGTGGCCGTCTTCCGCGACAACTTCCACGTCCCGCTGATCCACGTCGATGCCGCCGACATCTTCCTCGAGCGCCTGCAGGGAGTCACCGACCCCGAGCAGAAGCGCAAGATCATCGGCGACCAGTTCATCCGTACTTTCGAGTCCGAAGCCGATCAGCTCGACGCCAAGTTCCTCGTCCAGGGCACGCTCTACTCCGACGTGATCGAGAGTGGGGCCGGCCACGGTGCCGCCACGATCAAGTCGCACCACAACGTCGGCGGACTGCCCGAGGACATGGAGTTCGAGCTGGTCGAGCCGCTACGACACCTCTTCAAAGACGAGGTGCGCGCCGTCGGCGCAGAGCTCGGCATGGCCGAGAACCTCGTCTGGCGTCAGCCCTTCCCGGGACCGGGCCTGGCCATCCGCATTGTCGGCGGAGAGGTCAACCGCGAACGCCTTGAGATCGTGCGCGAGGCCGATGCCATCCTGCAGGACGAGATTCGCAAGGCCGGGCTCTATCGCGAGCTCTGGCAGAGCTTCTGTGTGTTGCCCGTCGTCAAATCCGTCGGCGTCCAGGGCGATGAGCGCTCATACGCCTACCCGATCGTGATCCGCGCAGTCACCAGCGACGACGCCATGACGGCTGACTGGGCGCGGCTGCCCTACGACCTGCTGGAGACGGTCAGCAAGCGACTCATCAACGAGCTGCGCGGCGTCAACCGCGTGACGCTGGACATCTCGAGCAAGCCGCCGGCGACGATCGAGTGGGAGTGACCACAGGCGAGCAGCTGCGCTTTGACGGCGCGGGTTTCAGTTATTTTCTGCGGCGTTCGTCGCGCGCCAAGAACATCCGCATCACCGTCGGCGACGAAGGCGTCCTGCTGACGTTGCCCGAACGCGTCGCTGAGCGGCACGGCCATGCATTCGTCGCGGAACGCCGCGACTGGATCCTGCGCACGCTGGCCCAGATCGAGACGACCGAACAGATCGTGGCCTCGCGCAGCTTGGCCGATGGCGCCGTCGTGCCGTTCGTCGGGCAGTCGCTGACGCTGCGTCTGTCGGTCGGCCCGTCCGGGCGCGTGACACCGAGGCCGGCGCTCGGCGAGCTGCACGTGCGCGTGCCCGACGAACGTCGCGAGACGGTCGCAGCGGCCCTCGAGCGTTGGTACCGCAGGCAGGCGCGCGAGATCTTCACCGAGCGTCTCGACCGCGTCGTCGCGCGCAACGGCACCAGCTACGCGCGCGTCGCCGTGCGCGATCAGAAGACGCGCTGGGGGAGCTGTTCGACGAGCGGCACGATCAGTTTCAACTGGCGTCTGCTGCTGGCGCCCGAGTCCGTGCTCGACTACGTCGTCGAACACGAGGCGGCGCACATCGAGGTGCGCGACCATTCGCCGCGCTTCTGGGCACTGCTCGACGAACGCGTGCCCGACTGGCGGCAGAGTCGTGACTGGCTGCGCACCCACGGGGCAACCTTGCGGCTGGTCTGAGCTGCGCAGCCGCCCCCAGCAGTGTCGGGGTAGGATGGGCGCCCATGACGATCCAACCGACAGAGGCCATCGAAGTGCAGACCGAGCAACCGACCGATCTACAGGTCATCGGCGAGCGTTTCATGCTGCGGTTCGCCGTTCCTGAGGATGCTGAAGAGCTCTTGCGTCTGGGCGAAGACCCGGCCGTCACGCGCTTCTTCAGCTGGGGTCCGTACACCTCGATCGAGCAGCCGCTGAAGTACATCGAGGACCTCCAGGCAAAGCGCGACACCGGCCAACTGCTCGAGTTCGTGATCGTCGAGCGCGAGACCGACAACGTCGTCGGCGTGACCGGCCTCACTGAGTTCTCGATGCGCGATCGCCGCGCGGTGGTCGGTTCGTGGCTGGGTCACCGCTACTGGGGCACCGGCGTCAACCTGGCCTCGAAGTCGCTGATCCTCGGACTCGGGTTCAGGAACCTCGGACTCGCGCGCATCAGCTCGTACAGCCACGTGCGCAACGGGCGCTCAAAATCTGCGCTGCAACGCATCGGATTTGTCACCGAAGGGATTCTGCACTCGTGGCACTGGCACGGGGGCGACCCACAGGACGTCCACATCCACTGCCTGCTGCGGGAGATCTACGACCGTTCTGAGATCGGCGGCGATGCGCTCGAGGTGACGGGCACGATCCCGCCAGCTTTCCTGGCCTGACGGCAGGCTTCAGCTGCCGCCGTGGCGGTCGATCAGGAGGCCTTCGCGCACCCCGCCGCGGCCGACCTCAAGGTCTGCGCCGACGTGCGCGCGGAATGCGTCGAGGATGGCGAGGCCGCTGGGCAGCAACTGCGCGCGGTCTCCCGGAAGCTGGAAGCGCTGGGCGAAATCGTCGGACGACATCGTCGTCGTGAGCTCGAGCACGCGCCCGATCCCGTCGGCGTCGAGCAGCCCGCCGGTCAGTCCGTGGGCGGTACTTGCTCCGCCGCCGACTGCCAGCGCCAGGGTCAGACCCGCCGGCAGGCGCAGCTTTGCGAACTCGTCCGCCGCGTGCGCGAGGGCGGCAGCGATCTCGTGACGTTGCGGCGGATCGCCGCCGAAGAAGCGCCGCCTCAGGCTGGCAGAGCCGATCGCGATACTGGCCGTCTCGGGCTGGTCGCCGGGCTGGCACCATGCGACCTCGGTTGAGCCACCACCGGCATCGATCACGACGGTCGGCATCGTCACGCGATGCAGGCCGCCGACGGCGCCGATGAAGGAGTAGCGCGCCTCGCGGTGCCCGTCGATCACCTCGACAGGGAGTCCGCTGCGTGACTCCACGGCGCCGATCAGCCGATCCCTGTTGTCGGCCTCGCGTACTGCGTGCGTGGCCACGACCGCGACGTGCTGCGCCTCGACTCCGTGTTCGGCAGCGCGCCGGATCAGGACCGCGACGGCCTCTGCCACCTCATCGATCTTGTCTTCGGCAATCGTGCTCGGGCTGCCTGCCGCGCCCAGCATCGTGAAGCTGCGCTCGGTGGCGACGGTCTCGAGTCCGAGCTCCGAAACGTCCGCGACCAGAAGGGCGGTCGTGTTCGAGCCGATATCTATGCAGGCGCAGCGCGTGGGCGACACGGCGCCTCACCTCGGCGGACTACTTGTGCTTGAAGATCGCGCTCTTGCGCTCGTCGGCGCGGCGCTCAAGGCGGCCCTGGATGAAGCTGCCGATCGCGGCGATGAGCGGGAAGAGGATGATGATGCCGAGACCGAAGAAGGTGACGATGCGGTCGGTGTGCTCGCCGTACCAGCCCATTCCGTTGTCACCGGCCAGCGCGACGGGCGCGCTCATGGCGAGCAGTGCGAGGGCGAGCAGGGCGGTCTGTGCTGCTTTCTTCATCGCACGAGAGTGTACAACCGCGGTGGGCGTAGATTCGGGCGGGTCCGTCCACTAACGTGGGCGGCCGATGAGCATCCTCGAAGCCATCCTTCTCGGCATCGTCCAGGGCCTGACCGAGTTTCTTCCGATCTCGAGCAGCGGCCATCTGCTGATCGTGCCGGCGCTGTTCGGCTGGGAGGATCCCGGCGCGCCGTTCACGGCCGTGATCCAGATCGGCACGATGGCGGCCGTCGTGATCTACTTCTGGCAGGACCTCTGGGGCATCCTGCGGGCCTTTCTGCTGGGGCTGCGCGGGCGCTGCGAGACCGATCAGGAGCGCTTTGACGCGCGGATGGGCTGGTATCTCGTGCTGGGCACCGTGCCGATCGTGATCTTCGGCCTGCTCTTCGCCGACCTGATCGAGGGTGGCGCGCGCAACCTCTACCTCGTCGGCACGATGTTGATCGTCTTCGGTGCCGTGATGGGTGCGGCCGACAGGTTTGCGCCGCATCTGCGCAAACTCGAGTCGATCAAGCCGCCCGACGCCGTGGTGATCGGCCTGGCGCAGTCGTTGGCCCTGATCCCCGGCGTCTCGCGCTCCGGCGCCACGATCACCTTCGGGCTCTTCCGCGGGTTCTCGCGGCGTGACGCTGCGCGCTTCTCCTTCCTGCTGTCGGTGCCGGCCGTCGTGCTCAGCGGGCTGTATCAGCTCAAGGATGCCGTCGGCGAGGACACGGGCGCAAGCGTCTGGGCCGTGCTTGCGGCGACCGTGGCATCGTTCATCGTCGGCTACTGGTCGATCGCCTTCCTGCTGCGGTGGCTGGGCGAACACTCACTGAACATCTTTGTCTTCTACCGCTTCGCGCTGGGCGCGTTGGTCATCGCGCTGGCCGCAGGCGGGGCCATCACGACGACCTGATGCTGAGGGCGGCCAGACGCAGGTTGGTGGCGCTGGGGCGCGGCGAGGGCGTCCCGCACGCCGTCTACTGGCACATCTTCAACCTCTGGCCGGCGCTGCGCGGGACGGGCGGCCGGGTCACGCACGTCAGCGACGACTGGACCGAGATCGACGTCCGGCTGCCGCTGAACTGGCGCACGCGCAACTACGTCGGCACGATCTTCGGCGGCAGCATCTACGCCGCGACCGACCCCTACGCGATGCTGATGCTGTTGCGCCAACTGGGCGACGACTACGTCGTCTGGGACAAGGGCGCGCGGATCTCCTTCAAGCGCCCGGGCACGACGACGCTCTACGCGCGATTTCGCATCGGACCCGAGCTGGTTGAGGACCTGCGGGCGCAGGTCGACGAACACAACAAGCTCGACTGGACCTACCCGCTCGATCTCAAGGACGCCGACGGCAGGGTCCACGCCACGATCGAGAAGCAGCTCTACATCGCGCGCAAGGACTGGTACGAGGCGCGCCAGCAGCGACGCGGTCGCGCCTGAGCGCCGCAGCAGAGCGGCTGCGCGTCAGTGTCGAGGCCGCGAGGCGTCGGTGAACTCGCGGAACTCGCCGGTCACCACGAACGCCGTCTGTTCGCCGATGTCGACGCAGTTGTCGCCGATGCGTTCGAGGTGACGCCCGATCAGGACCGTCAGCATCGCCCACTCGCGGCGGTCCTCGTCGGTACCGACGATGATGGCGCGGCGGAAGATCTCACGGTTCAGTTCGTCGAGCGTGTCGTCTTCCTTCACGAGGTTCTCGGCGAGGTCTGAGTCGCGGTTTGCCAGGGCAATCTTGGCCTGCATGATCTGACTGCGCACCTGCAGGCCCATGCGCTCGATGATGTCGAGCATCTCGGCGTCGACCGGCGGCTGATCGCCTGTCAGCGGCACCGACTTTGCGACGTTGACGGCCAGGTCGCCCATGCGCTCGACGTGGTTGCTGGTCTGCAGCAGGGCGGCGATCAGGCGCAGGTCGCTGGCGACCGGCGCCTGCAGGGCGATGAGGTTGAGCAGGCTCTGGTTGGCGTCGAGGTAGCGACCGTCGATCTTGTCGTCGGAGGCGATCACCATCTGCGCCAGTTCGACGTCCTGGTTGAGCACGGCCTCGACGGCGCGGTCGCTCATGGCCGCAGCCAGGTCGAACATCGAGAGGACGTTCTCCTCGATGGCGCTGAGCTCGCCGTGAAAGACAGAGCGGGCGGAATCTGGTGCCGGAGTTGCCACTAGCCGACCTTTCCGGACACGTAGTCCTCGGTGCGCTGGTCTGACGGGTTGGTGAAGATCTTCTCGGTCTCGTCGAATTCGATGAGGCGGCCGAAGCGCTTGTCGTTCTCGCCGACGTCGACCGTGAAGTATGCGGTGCGGTCGGAGACGCGCGCGGCCTGCTGCATGTTGTGCGTGACGATCACGATCGTGTAGCGGTCCTTGATCTCATTCATCAGGTCCTCGATGCGAGCAGTTGAGATCGGGTCGAGCGCCGAGCAGGGTTCGTCCATCAGGATCACGTCGGGTGAGGTGGCGATGGCGCGCGCGATGCACAGACGTTGTTGCTGACCGCCGCTCATCCCCAGCGCGCTCTCCTTGAGGCGGTCCTTGACCTCGTCCCACAGTGAGGCGCGGCGCAGCGACTTCTCGACGACGGCGTCCATGTCGACCTTCATACCCAGCACCTTCGGGCCGAAGGCGACGTTGTCGTAGATCGACTTGGGGAAGGGGTTGGGCTTCTGGAAGACCATCCCGATCTGCTTGCGCACCTGTACCGGGTCGACCTTGGGCCCGTAGAGGTCCTGGCCGTGGTAGCGGATGCTGCCCTCGACGCTGGCGCCGGGGATCAGGTCGTTCATGCGGTTGAGGCAACGCAGCAGCGTGCTCTTGCCGCAGCCAGATGCGCCGATGAGGGCGACGATCTCATTCTTGGGCACGGCGAAGGAGACGTCGGAGACGGCGATGGCGCCGCTGTAGCGGACCGAGACGTTCTCGATCTCGAAGATCGCCTTCTTGGGCTCTGCGGCTGCCTCGGCCGCTGTTGTGCTTGACGGAGTCTGGTTGATGGTCAAGGGGATCCGTTCCTCGATCTTGGAGTGCGACATTACCGGGATGTTCCTCTCACCACTTGCGCTCAAAACGGTTGCGAAGGTGGATGGCGACGGCGTTGAAGGCGATCAGAATCACCATCAGCACGATGATTGCGCTGGCGGCCAGGGCCTTGAAGTCGGCCTGCGGGTTGGCCAACCAGTTGTAGATCTGCAACGGCAGCGCAGTGAAAGAGCTGTCGAGTCCGGTCGGGTTGAAGGCGATGTAGGTGGCGGCGCCGACCATGATCAGCGGGGCCGTCTCGCCGATGGCGCGGCTGAGTGCCAGGATCGAACCGGTGGCGATGCCGGGCACGGCGCTGGGCAGCACCTGGTGCCAGATCGCCTGCCAGCGCGTCGCGCCCAGACCCATGGCGCCTTCGCGGATGCTGGGCGGGACTGCCCGGATCGCTTCGCGCGCGGCGATCACGACCACGGGGAGTACGAGCAGACCCAGCGTCAGGCCGCCGGCCAACACGCTGCGCCCGAGGTCCAGCGGTCCGCGCACGAGGTAGGCCAGGCCGAGGATGCCGTAGACGATCGAGGGGACGGCCGCGAGGTTCTGGATGTTGACCTCGACGACACGGTTGTACCAGCGCGTGCGATCGGCGAACTCCTCGAGGTAGATGGCTGCGGCGATGCCGGTCGGGACGACGAAGATCGTGCAGATCGCGGCCAGCCACAGCGTGCCGACGATGGCCGACTGGATTCCCGCGCGCTTGGCGAAGGCCGACGGCATGTTGACGAGGAAGTCGAGGCTGAGGCCGGAGAGCCCGTCGCGGGCGATCTTCACGAGCAGCCAGCCCAGCACCGCCATCGAGAAGGCGATGCAGGCCATCAACGAGAACTTGAAGAACCATTCGAGTGCGCGCGCGGAGCGCGCCTGGGTGGCCAGAATGCCGTCGTCAGAGAAGCTCGTGGTGACGCTCGAGGCGGCTGCTGCGGCACTCTTGTCTGCGCGGCTCATTCGTACTCCTCGCGGAATCTGCGGACCATTGCGTTGCTGAACATGTTGAGCAGGAAGGTCATGAAGAAGAGCAGCGCGCCGACGGCGAAGATCGTCTTGTAGGCCAGCGAGCCGGTCGGCGCGTCGCCCTTGCCGGTGGCGGCGATGAAGGCGGCCATCGTCTGGATCGGTTCGAGCACGTTCCAAGTCAGGTTGGGCTTGCCGCCGGCCGCCAGCAGCACGACCATCGTCTCGCCGATGGCGCGCGAGGCTCCCAGCACGATGCTGGCGATGATGCCGCTGAGCGCCGCCGGCACGAGCACGCTGACCGAGGTCTGACGCTTCGTGGCGCCGAGGCCGTAGGAGGCCTCGCGCAGGCCCTGCGGCACGGCGTTTAGGGCGTCTTCGGAGACCGAGGCGATCGTGGGGATCACCAGCGCGCCGACGACGAGGCCGCCGGAGAGCGCGTTGAAGATGCCGACGTCGAGCCCGATGCTGCGCAGGAAGGGCGTGACCGCGGCCAGGGCGAAGAAGCCGAAGACGACGGTCGGGACGCCGGCCAGGAGTTCGAGGATCGGCTTGATGATCTTGCGCGTACGCGGGCGGGCGTACTCGTTGAGGTAGATGGCGGCGCCGACGCCGACGGGGATTGCCACGATCATGCCGATGAGCGTGATCTGCAGCGTTCCGACGACGAGCGGGACGACGCCGTAGGCGGGTGGGTTGAAGAGCGGGTGCCAGTCGGTCCCGAAGAGGAAGTCGGTGATCGGAACCACACCGAGGAAGCTGATCGTCTGGCCGGCCAGCGAGAAGATGATGCCGATGGTTGTGAGCACCGTGAGCGCCGCCGCCAGGCCCAGCAGGCCGAGGATCGTCAGCTCGCCGTAGCGCGGACGACCGCGCTCGAGCACGACGGGCCGCTTGGCGGCCGTCGTGCTCGGGCTCGATGCGTCGCTCACTGCCATCTGGTCAGGCGCCGACGGCCGACTTCGCTTCTGCGGCCTGCTCGTCGCTCATCGGGACCATCAGGGCCGCTTCGGCCAGTTCTGCGTGGTTGTCGAGCATGAAGCTGACGAACGACTTCGTGGTCTCCTGGGCCAGGGCCTCGTCTGAGACGTACATCGAGAGCGCGCGCGAGAGCGGCGCGTAGGTGCCGTTCTGGATCGTCTCGGTGCTGGGGGAGACGCAGCCGTCGCCGTTGTCGATGGCGACGAGGTTGAGCGTGTCCTGGTTCTGCTCGAAGTAGGAGAAGCCGAAGTAGCCGAGGCCACCCTTGTCGCCCGCGACGCCCTCGACGATCACGTTGTCGTCCTCGGACGGCTGGTAGTCGGTGCGGCTGGCACCCTCTTCGCCGTTGATCGCCTCGGTGAAGTAGTCGAACGTCCCCGAGTCGGTGCCGGGGCCGAAGAGCGAGAGCTTCGTGCTGGGCAGCTCAGGGTTGACCTCGGAGAGGCTTGTGACCTTGGAGCCCGTGTTCCAGACCTTCTTCAGCTCGTCGACGGTCAGGCACTGGACCTTGAAGTCGGGGTTGGTGACGACGGCGATGCCGTCGAGCGCGACCTCGAACTCGGTGAACTTGACGCCGTTCTTCTTGCAGAGTTCTTCTTCTTCCGGCTTGATCGGGCGCGACGCGTTCGAGATCTGCGTCTCACCACGGCAGAACTTCTCGAAACCGCCACCCGTACCGGACTCGCCGACCGTGACCCTGACGTCGGGTGCCTCCTCGCGGAAGAGTTCTGCCGAGGCCTGGGCGAAGGGGTAGACGGTGCTCGATCCGTCGAGCGTGATCTCGCCGCTGAGGCCTGAGTTGCTGCTCGATGAGCCGCACCCGGCGATCACCAGCGCACAGACGGCCAGCGCCGCGACGAGAACTTTGAGTTTGAATTCAGACACGTGTTGATGTCCTTTCGAAGGCCGCCGCCAACTGCAGGCGAGCCGTTGATTGATCGTTTCTGCGGCAAGCATGCAGGACGGTCTGCGCCAGCATGTCAACAACCTGTGACATCGATGTGAAAATGCTGTGAACGCGGTTGGGCGGCGGCTGATCCGGGGTTACCATGGCGAAATGACCAGAGTTGACAAGGCTCATCGAACCGCCGTCCTGATCGATGACGACAGCGGATTCGTGACCGTTCTCTGCAAGCGTCTCGACAACGTCGGCTGGAAACACATTGTGCTTGGTGCACTTCCTGCCGCCACCGACCTCATCGCCATGCAGCCCAGCGTCGTGGTCGTCAATCCCAAACTGCTCGGTCCGGCCGCCTGGGATCACCTGCAGGAGCTGGGTGAGTGCCTCGGCGCAGTCGGTCTCATCGTCGTCAGCGAGCAGAGCACGGTGGCGCAGCGCGTGCGCGGACTGCGCCTGGGGGTCGATGACTGGGTCGCAAAGCCCTGTCACCCCGAGGAGGTCGTCGCGCGCATCGAGGCCGTCTCGCGGCGTCACCGGCGCAACCAGGTCGAGCGGTTCGCCGACAGTGGTCCGCTCGTGCTGGGCGAGCTCGAGTTCCGCATCGACCGCTACGAGGTGCGGGCCGCCGGCCGACCGGTGGAGTTGACCAAGCGCGAGTACGAACTGCTCCTGCTGCTGGCGCAGAGCGACGGACGCGTGCTGCCGCGCGAAGAGATCTATCAGCGCGTCTGGGGTTATGCCATGGCGCGCGGCGACCGCTCGGTCGACGTCTTCGTGCGCAAGGTGCGCAACAAGCTTGCGTCCGCCTCGCCGGGGTGGCGCTACCTGCACACGCACTTCGGCATCGGTTATCGCTTCGACGCCGAATGCACTGCCGAGGTCGACGCCGACTTCGGCGCCGCAGACGCAGCGCCCGGCGGCGGCGCCCAGACCGGAGCGGCCGCGGAAGCGCCGCAGACCGCGAGCTGACCGTGGCACGCTTCGGCCGCGCGGCCAGCGCCCAGTATCACGACCTTTTCGAAGCGGCCCTGGCAAATGCCGTCCACGCCGCCGAGCTGCTGCAGCAACTGCTCGAGAACTTTCCCGATGACTCCGGCCTGATGCGCCAGATCCTGCTGGCCGAGCAGGAGGGCGACCGCATCACCCACGCGATCATCCACCTGCTGGGTGAGGGGCCAAAGCCGCCGCTGCCCGGCGCCTCGGTGCATCACCTGGCGACCACGATCGACGACATCGTCGACCACATCGAAGAGGCGGCCGACCGCTTCGGCCTCTACAAGATCGAGGCGCCGATGGACCCGTCGCTGGCGATGGCCGAGGTGCTCGCCAAGGCCACCAAGGAGCTGGCGCGGGCGCTTGCCGCCTCGCGTCGGGGCGACTCGATGCAGGAGGCACTGGTCGCTGTGAACCGCCTTGAGAATGAGGGCGATCAGCTCTCGCGCGAGGCCATCGGTTCGCTCTTCGCCGGCGGCGTTGACCCGATGGTGGTGATCCGCTGGAAGGACATCTTCGACCTGCTTGAGCAGGCCATCGACTCCTGCGAAGACGTCGCCCATGCCCTGCAGGGCAGCAGCTTCGCCGGCTGACGGCCGGCCGGCGTAGGCTCTGGCCGGTGGAGAACCCGCGTCGCACACTGATCGGCCTCGCGATCATCGCGCTCGTCGCGCTGCTGTTTGTCGCCGTGCCCGGCGGCGGCGAGGTCGGCGAGCTGATCGGAGACCTCATCCACGCCGGCTTTCTCGCGCTCATCGCGGTCGGCCTGACGCAGCTCTACCGTCGCCGCGCCGACTGGCTGGCCGAGCTGCCCGAGCGTGAACGCGTCGTGCTCTACGGCGCCACGAGCGTCGCGCTGCTGGCGATCGTCGGGGCCGGACGCCTGCGCGAGCTGGGTGGCGACAGCATCATCCTGCTGCTGGCCGTGCTGGCTGTTTGCGGATTTGCGGTCTACCAGGTCTGGTACCGCTCGCAGCAGTGGCCCACCTGAGCACGGCAGCCGCCTGAGCACTGCGCCTACCTGAGCATGGCGGCCGCCCGAGCACGGCGGCCCGTGCCGGGCTGCCTTCGGTACGCGGCTGAGCCGTCGCAGAAGCGGTGCAGAAATGGTGCAGTTCTGTGACGAAGCGGTCTTGATCTGTAACGCGCGCGGCGGCAGTCTGGTCTCGGGATGGATGCGGCACACAGACAGGGTGGACAGGCCAGCGTCGAGCTTGTCGCGGCGATCCCGCTGGTCGTACTCGTCCTTGTCTGCGGCTGGCAGCTCGTCGTCGCCGGTCACAGCTGGTGGAAGCTGCAGGAGGTCGCGCGCCTGGCCGCGCGGGCGCACTACGTGGCCGATCAGCGCGGAGAGCGGGCGGCCGGCCTGCGCCGCGGGCGTCAGCTGCTCTCGCAGCTCATGACTGCGTCGCCAGCGGGTT
>JBIQMF010000019.1:0-13030 GCA_044463545.1 Solirubrobacterales bacterium | reverse complement strand
GGCCGCAACGCGTGGCTCGAAGCCGGGCTGCCGATCGAGGTGCCGGCGACGACGATGGACCTGCAGTGCGGCTCCAGTCAGCACGCCACGAACCTCGGCGCCGGACTCATCGCGTCGGGCGCAGATGACGTCGTTCTCAGCTGCGGCGTCGAGCACCTCGGCCATGTTCCGATGGGCGTCGGTTTTGCGCCGGAGATCCTCGGCAAGGTCGGCTCGCCCTTCACGGCCGAGCTCTACGACCGCTACCAGCTCGTGCCGCAGGGAATCAGCTCCGAGATGATCGCCGAGAAGTGGGAGATCCCGCGCAGCGAGCTCGACGAGCTCGGACTGCGCAGCCAGCAGCTGGCCCGCCAGGCCACCGACGAAGGACGCTTTGAGCGTGAGATCCTGCCGATGACGGTCAAGGTCGGCGACGGCGAGGAGACATTCACGACCGACCAGGGCCTGCGCGACACGACGGCCGAGAGCCTGGCCCAGTTGAAGCCCAGCTTCAAGGAGGACGGCGTGACGACGGCCGGCAACTCGAGTCAGATCTCTGACGGCGCGGCGGCAGTCCTGCTGGCCGAGCGCAGCAAGGCCGAAGAGCTCGGCCTGACCCCGCGCGCGAAGATCCTCGACCAGGTCACGGTGGGCGTCGATCCGGTGATCATGCTGACGGGCCCGATCCCGGCGACACAGAAGATCCTCGAGCGCAACAAGCTGTCGATCAACGACATCGACGTGATCGAGATCAACGAGGCGTTCGCCTCGGTCGTCGCCGCCTGGCGACGCGAGATCAACCCCGACTGGGACCGCGTCAACGTCAACGGCGGCGCGATCGCACTGGGTCACCCGCTGGGCAGCACCGGTGCCCGCCTCATCACGACGGCGCTGCACGAGCTCGAGCGGGCCGACAAGGAGCTGGCGCTGATCACGATGTGCTGCGGCGGCGGCATCGGCACGGCGACTCTGATCCAACGGGTCTGAGCTGCCCTGCGGGCTCCCGCAGGCGCTGAAATCCCAGTTGCAGAAACTGCGCGCGTGGGCCGGATTTCCGGCCCGCGCGCAGAACTGACCATGCAGTCACTCGGAATGCCGCCGGCCCGGCGTCCGAGTCTTCAAGTCAAGCACCCGAAATGAGCGCCCCGGCCTCCGCAGCTTGCGGGTGCTCAAAGCTCGGGTCGAACATGGTCTTTTCTGACCGCAGGAGCCCCAATGCCGCACTCCGAAGCTGAATGCCGCATCCAACAGGTGATCGCTGTCGGCGCTGCCTATCAACCGCTGCGCGACACGCGAGAGGTGCTCAGCCGCCTGTTTGCCGTCGGCATGGCGTTGGGTGGCTCGGCTGCGCTCGTCTACGCCGCGATCGCTGACCGCTTGACCGACGCGGCGATCCTGCTCGTGGTCGGCGCGTTCACGGTCGCCGTGCTGGCCGCGGCTGTGCCTTGGCGACGCCTGCGCAAGCACTGGCTGCTGACGCTCTACTGGACGGCACTGCTGGCGATCAGCGCTGCCGTCCGGATCTTCGAACTGCCCACGCTCGTGGTGCTCTACCTCGTCCCGATGATGGCGCTCACGAGCTACTTCTGGGAGTCCCCACCGACGCTCATCGTCAACCTCACCGCGACGGCGCTGCTGTTCGCCGTCCCGGTTCTGACCGGGGGGTCGAGTGACCAGCTCTCGATGCTGATCATCACGCTCCCGGCGCTTCTGGCTGTGGCGCTGCTGGCAGGTGGGCTGGCGGCGCGCTTCACGACGATGCGCCACTCCGAGCGTGGCCGCTACAAGGCCACGATCGAGGCGCTCTCGGCGGCGCTGACGGCGCGCGACGGCTACACGGGGGAGCACTCCGAAGAGACGCTGGGACTCGTCACATCGATCTGCCAGGAACTGCGTCTCAGCGGCAACGTCTGCGACTACGTGGCCGACGTCGCGCTGCTGCACGACATCGGCAAGATCGGAATCCCCAACGAAATCCTGCACGAGCCCGGTCGCCTCAACGAGCAGCAGTGGGAGGTCATGAAGCAGCACCCGGTGATCGGCGAGCGCATCGTGGTCACGATTCCGGGGCTCGAGGAGGTCGCCCGCGCCATCCGTCACGAGCACGAGCGCTGGGACGGCGCCGGCTACCCCGACGGCCTCAAGGGCGGCGACATTCCGCTGGCCAGCCGCATCGTGCTCGTCTGCGACGCCTTCCACGCGATGACGAGCAACCGGCCGTACCGCAAGGCGATGTCCGTCGGCGACGCGCGGCTTGAGCTCTCTCGCAACGCCGGCACGCAGTTCGACCCGACCATTGTCGGGTCACTGCTTCACGTGCTCGACAACCGCACTGCGCGCGAGGGCCAGTCTCGACTCCGGCCGCCGCGCAACTCGCGTACCGGTCCCTCGATGATGGCGGCGGCGTCGCTCTGAGGGGATCGGGATGAAAATGGGGGATTCATCCAGTTACCGCGTTTTCGCCTTGTTTTCGAGGCGCCTTGCTGGCATACTTGGCAGGCCTTTGGTGCATCTTGCCGAGGGCGATCGTGGCCATGGGGTCTGGGGGGATTCCGGCGACGAGACACGAGGAGGACTGATTGTGGAATTCGACGTCGCAGACAGTGGAACGATCAGCGGGGCCGACTCTGCCGTCTGGCAGGGGCGCCGTGTCGAGACCGGACTGACCTTCGTCTGGGTCGGTCGCCTTGCCGCATCGGCATGGTTCCTCGGCGCACTTCTGGCGACGATCTACATCGTCTCCACCAATGACGTCTCGATCGAAGCGGCCGCCATGCTGGGGCTCTGCGCCATCGGCTTCGTCGCTTCGCTCGTCGTCCCGTGGGCGCGCGCCGACCGCTGGTGGGTGCTGCCGATGATCGGCTACGCCACGGCAGTGATTGCGCTTGCGACGGTCGTGCTCGACCGCCCCGGCATCACGGCCTTCCACCTCTTCCCGCTGCTCTTCCTCGCCTTCTTCTACTGGGGCAACTGGAAGGTCATGGCGGCCGGCTACACGCTCTGGGGTGTGATCTTCGTCGCCGCCGAGCTGCTCCGTCCCGGCGGCAGCAACCTCGAGCAGTTGCTCGTCGCGATGCCGACCTACATCGCCACCTCGGCCATGGTCGGCGTGCTGGCCACGCGCGTCCGCGGCATCACGCGGACCGAGCGCAAGCGTTTCAAGGCGACGGTCGAAGCGCTCTGCGCCGCGCTTTCGGCGCGCGACGGCTACACCGGCGAGCACTCTGCCGAGACGCTTGAGCTCGTCTCTGCGGTCACCAGCCAGCTCGACCTGCCGGTCGCGGAGGTCGACACGATCGCCGATGTCGCGCTGCTGCACGACATCGGCAAGATCGGTATCCCCAACGAGGTTCTGCACGAGCCCGGAAAGCTCAACGACGAGCAGTGGGAGATCATGAAGCAGCACCCCGTGATCGGCGAGCGCATCGTCTCACGCATCCCCGGTCTCGAAGACGTCGCCAAGGCCATCCGTCACGAGCACGAGCGCTGGGACGGCCGCGGCTACCCCGACGGTCTGAAGGGCGAACACATCCCGCTGGCCAGTCGCATCGTGCTCGTCTGTGACGCCTTCCACGCCATGACAAGCGACCGGCCCTACCGCGCGGCAATGCCGGTCGAAGAGGCGCGCGCCGAACTCGTGCGCAACGCCGGTACCCAGTTCGACCCGGTGATCGTCGGAGCCCTGCTCTCGTCGCTTGACATCGAAGCGCAGTCGGACGGCGAGCTCGCGGACTCGATGCTGGGCGACGCCTTCGAGTCCGGCGCCGCGCTGCAGTCAGTCTGAGCCGCCGCCAGCCTGCCGCTGTCGTTCAACGCAGACCTTCAGGTCTCTGTTGAGCGTGGCTCAGCGCTTTTCTTCAGCCGGCACCGCTCGTCGGCCAGCACCGCTCGTCGGTCAGCGCTGCTCGTCTGCCAGACGCGTGAGGTCGGAGGGACCGTGACCGCGCTCGCCCTCCACGGCCAGTCGCTCGAGCCTGCCCATCTCCAGCTCGGCCAGCTGGCGCGCCGGGTCGTCGGGGGCCAGCCCGCGCACCAGTCGCTGCAGGCGCTGGCGTACGTGCATGGCAAAGTGCGGCGTGGTCGCACCCGTCAATTCGCGCACATCATCGACGCTGATGTGGCGTTCGGAGTCGAGCAGACGAGGGTCTTCAAAGGTGCTCATCGACTGCGATCTTACGTCACGGCGCCGGCGCCGTCGCCCCGAGATCGGGGGCCGCGTCCGTGTCGGCCTCTCCGGTCGCGTCGGTCGGCGGGACAACCGCCAGCAGTTTGTCGAGCGTGGCCTGCATGCCGGCCGAGATCTCGCTCGTGTCGCCGAGCAGCCAGGCACGGTTGAAGACGGCCGTCTGTGGCCCGGCGCCCTGGGCATAGGTTGACTGGATGTCCAGCAGGTACATGCGCAGCTCGCGGTCGACCACCTGCGGGCCGCTGTTGAGGAGCAGTGGCCCATACGCGCTGTGCGCGCTCAGTGTGGTCGCGGCGGCGACGTTCATCTCGTTGTGTGAGTTCTGGATCACGACGCCGTGTCCGGGGTCGTACACGCCCCAGCCCCAGCCGGTCGTGGGGTCGGAGAAGACCGCAACCTCGACTGCGTTGGCCGTCGGGTTGACACCGGAGATGCGCCGCACCTTGCCGTGTTTACGCAGGATCAGTAGCGCCTCGTCGCTGATCACGTGCTCGGGGCCGACGACGTAGATCGAAGGCTTGTCGTGTGCGGCGATGGCCTTCAGCGTGGCCAGCGGCACACGGTTCTTGCCGACAAAGAACACCGGGCTTGCGGTGTTCGCCGCCAGCGGTCCCGCCGGCAGCGCGTAGCGCTTGAGCTTCGGGTCGCCCGTGGTCACGATCACGGTGCGCGCGGGCTTGCCGCCGGAGAGCCGTGTCGAGAGGCGGTCGACGGCCAGCGTGAGGTTCTCGAAGCTGTCGTTGACAAGGTTGACGCGCGGCGTGCGGTCGGGCAGCTTGAGGTCGCCGGCGACGAATGCCTTCGGCCGCAACGTCTGTCCGGGGATCACGACGCCGGTCGGTTCGAGTGCCGACATCGCGGACTCGGTGACGTCGGGCATCTCGTCGGTGTCAGAGAGCAGCAGCGGCGCGTTCACGGGGGCTGCCGCGAGCACGCTCATGGCGATCGCCGAGCGCCAGTCGTCGCGGTCGACGACGGCCACGGCTGTGGGGCGGGTGAAGCTGCTGCTCGAGGGGTAGGCGGCGATGGCGGCAGCGGCGGCGTTTGCCGAGGGATCGGAGCCGGGAATGCGCACAGTGTTGCGCGTGGCCAGCGACGGCGCGCCGGTGCCGCGGGCGAAGTCTTCAACGCTGTTGCTGCTGGTGAGCCGGGTCTGCGGCAGCCCGTTGTCGCCCAGCGTGCAGCCGCTGAGTGCCAGGGCGGCGGACAGCAACAGCAGCAGGCTCGCGCGCGGCAGCCACGAGGAGTGTTCGGCGGAGGTCATGCCTGACGCACGATAGTCGCGTGCGTGGTCGCCGTGCGCGTCCTCAACCACGCCTCAACACGAACTGTCAGGGACCCCAATCCGCACTGCGCCGATACAATTGCGCGCTGTCGGCCACGCCTCGGAACGCTTCGGCCGACCACTACCAGAGCTATCGCCGACAGGAGCAGAACGTGGAATTCGGTTACACACCCGAACAGCTCGAACTCAAGCAACGCATTCGCAAGTTTGCCGTCGAGCACATGCGCCCCGTCGCGTTGAAGCACGACAAGGAGCAGAGCGTCCCGTGGGACGTGATGAAGGAGGCGGCCAAGCAGGGCATCGGCACGCTCGACTTCATGATGGGCATGGGTCAGGACCCGCAGGGCCAGTTCTCGCCGATCTACGCCGAAGAGATGCACTGGGGCTGCGCCGGAATCGCACTCTCGATCGCCGGCTCAGGACTCGCCGCCGCCGGCATCGCCTCGTCAGGCACGCCCGAGCAGATCGGCGAGTGGGTACCGAAGTGCTTTGCGACCGAGGACGAGCTGAACCTCGGCGCCTATGCCGTGACCGAGCCTTCGGCCGGTTCGGACGTCAAGTCGCTGCGCACCACCGCGGTGCTCGACGGTGACGAGTGGGTGCTCAACGGCTCAAAGGTCTTCATCACCAACGGCGGCATCGCCGATGTCACCGTCGTCGTCGCCTCGGTTGACCCCGAGCTCGGCACGCGCGGGCAGGCTTCGTTCATCGTGCCCAAGGGCACGCCCGGGCTCTCGCAGGGCAAGAAGGAGGACAAGCTCGGAATTCGCGCGTCGCAGACGACCGAGGTGATCCTCGAAGACTGCCGCGTGCCGGTCGAGTACCTGCTCGGCGGCATGGACAAGCTCAACAAGAAGCTCGAGAACGCCCGTAGCGGCAAGAAGGTCGGCGGTGCCAACGCGCTGGCGACCTTTGAGATCACGCGCCCCTTCGTCGGCGCCAGCGCCATCGGCATCGCCCAGGCCGCCTACGACTTCACGCTCGACTATCTGGCCGAGCAGAAGATCGAGGGCAAGCCGGCGCTCGACAACCCCGGGATCCACCAGCAGATCGCCGACATCTCGACAGAGATCGAGGCGGCGCGCCTGCTCGTGCAACGCGCCTCGTGGATGGCCGCCAACGGCAAGCCGTTGCTGGCGGGTCAGGGTTCGATGAGCAAGCTCAAGTGCGGCGACGTGGCGATGTGGGCTACGGCGAAGTGCATGGACCTCATCGGCCCGGCCGCCTGGGACGCTGAACTGCCGCTCGAGAAGTGGTACCGCGACGCCAAGATCTACCAGATCTTCGAGGGCACGGCGCAGATCCAGCGCATGGTGATCGGTCGCCTCCAGGTCTCGAACTACCGCGCCCAGGTCGAGGCCGCAGCGGCCGAGATCGAGCAGCAGAAGGCCGCCGCGGGCGTCTAGTTCTGAGCGGTCCCCGGCTGGCAGCGGCGCCGGGCGCTCAGCAGTGCTGCTTGCCGCCGGTGACGCTCGAGACGATGCCGTTGACGCTGTAGACGATGCTGCCGATGAGCGACTTGGCCGCTTCGGTGAGGTCTGAGAGCGAGTCGGTGAAGATCGAGATCTTCGTCACCTTGAGCTGCTGGGCCAGCAGGGCGGCCTGCGTGTCGAGCTGACCCCACGGAACGGTGACGACGCGCGCGCCCCCGCGCTCGGCGCGCCTACGCGTGGCGGAGTCGCGCGCCGCATCCGGCGTGTCCTGGCCGGCGGCTGCGAGCTTGGCCACCACCTTGATGCCGTAGCGGCGGGCCAGGTAGTCGAGGTCATCGTGGCCGGCGACGACGCGCAGGCGCTTGTCGCCGACGGTCGACGTGCAGACCTGCAGCAGTTCGTCGGCGCGTGTTGCGTCGGCGTCGAAAGCTCTGAGGTTCTTCTCGTAGGTCTCGGCGGCGTCGGGGTTGGCCGTCTTCAGGAGCTCGGCGATCTTGGCCGCTGCCCGCTTGGCGTTCTCAAGATCAGTGATCCAGTGCCCGTTGGCGCGGCCGCCGCGCTTGATCAAGTCGACCGACTGAGAAAGGTCGACCGGCTCTGCGGCCCCTGCGGCTGCGCGGGCGACGCCGGCGAACCACGGCTCAAGATCGCCGCCGGCGTGCAGCACGATGTCGGCAGACTTCACTTCCTCTGCGGCCAGGCTGGGCGGCTGCCAGTTGTGCGGGTTGATGGCAGGCGGGGCGAGGCTCGTGGCTTGGGCGGCGTCGCCGCCGATCTGCTGGACGAGTCCCAGCAGCTGGCTGTTGCTGGTCAGCACCTTGGGCGTACTGGATTCGTCGCTGCCGCCGCATCCGGCCAGCACGCCGGCCACGAGGACGACCAGCAGAGGGGCTGTGATCTTGCAATGGAATCCGAGCATTTGCAGGTATTTAGTCTTGACAGCAGGTGACCGATCGGTTATATTACGCCAAGTCGCTGAACGACCGTAGCCAGCCAGGCACGGAAGGCGGGGGACCCAGATTCCCCGGGGCGAATCGCGGAGATCACCTTCCGCGTAGCGCGCAGCAAGCACGCGTGCGAGCCCGACAGCTAACCCCGCAAGCGCACAGGCACCAACGTCGCACCGACGACCAGCGAATTCCCGGCACCAGGTGTGCAGGTGAGCCCGACGCCGAAAGCCGTCCGAAGGCCACCCGCAAGGGGGCTTGCAGGTTGTCATAACGAAGCAGGAAATTTTCGCCAACCATGATTTCTCGACCTAGCCTGCAAGGCCAGATGAGGACCTTTCGCCCTGCAATTGCGGCGCTTCCAGCGCTCGTCCTGATGGTCTGTGCCGTGGCCGCGCTGTTGGCCGCGCCGCACGGCGCCGTGGCCGAGACCCCGGCCGAGATCAACGCGCGCATCGAGGCGATCAGCGAGCGCGAGCACCAGCTCAAGCTGCAGCTCGACCGTCTGCAGGGAAAGCAGGATGTCGCCCAGGCCGACCTCGACCGCAAGCTGGCCCGCCAGCGCCAGTTGCAGCAGGAGCTTGAAACTGCCCGCGCTCGGCTGGCCCGGCTGAAGAAGCGTCTGGCGCATGCCCGCGCAGTGCTCTCCGAGCGCATCGTGGAGGTCTACAAGCAGGGCGAGCCTGACATGGTCAGCGTCGTCCTCAACTCCGACGGGTTCAACGACCTCGTCGAGCGCGCCAACTACCTCGAGCAGGTGGCAAAGCAGGACCGCTTCAAGATCCGTCGCGTCGGCGAACTCAAGAAGTCCACGCACGAGACGTCGGTCAAGCTTGCGCGGCTCGAAGAGCGCCAGCAGGTGCTCGTCGCCGAGGTCACGCGTGAGCGCGACGGCATCGCCAGCAAGAAGAACCGCGTGATCGCCAAGCGCGGCCCACTGCTGCGCGAGATCAAGCGCCAGCGCAGGTTGCTGCGCGCAGCCTCGGCCGCCGTCGGCGTCCAGCCGGCTCCTGACACCGTCAACTTCACCCCGGTCTCGGGCCCGGCCGGGCGCGTCACCCTGAACTCAGACGGCAGTGCGTCGGCGCCCGCCAATGCCCCGGCCGTGATCAAGGCCGCCGTAGCTGCCGGTAACCGCATCCGCAGCACCCCCTACATCTGGGGCGGCGGACACGGGTCGTTCAGCGACCGCGGCTACGACTGCTCGGGGTCGGTCAGTTACGTGCTGCACGCCGCAGGCGTGCTGGCAAGTCCGATGGCCTCGGGCGGCCTGATGGGTTGGGGTGCTCCCGGTCCCGGCAAGTGGATAACCGTCTACTCGAACGCCGGCCACGCCTGGATGACCGTCGGCGGTCTGCGCTTTGACACCAGCGGACGTAGCGGTACCGGCTCGCGCTGGCAGACCGGAGTAAACGGATCCGGGGTCGGCGCATTCACCGTTCGTCACTACCCCGGCCTCTAGCCCCGGTTCAAGCGATGCAGAGCTCGAGCAACCACAACAGCAACGCATTCCTGCGCCTCGGCACGCTGATCTTTGCCTGCGGCGTGCTGCTCTTGGCAATGATGGCCGCCAACCCGCGTGCATCGAGCGCCCGCACCGCCGCCGAGTTGCAGAGCAGCATCAGCAAGAAGCAGGCACGCACGAGTGCGCTCTCGGGCGACATCTCGCGGCTTTCGGGGCGCATCTCGGGGTTGCGCGGGAGGATCTCGAAGCTGCAGCGCACGCAGAACCGCATCCAGAGCGAGCTCGACGTCAAGGAGGCGCGCCAGCAGAAGATCGCCGCAGAGCTGGCCATCTCGCGCGACCGACTCGAGCGCCTGCGCACGCAGCTGAGGCACTCGCGCGAAGTGCTGGCCGCGCGCATCGTCGAGGTCTACAAGCAGGGCGAGCCCAACTTCGTCGACGTCGTCCTCAGTTCGCGCGGCTTTGCCGACATGGTCGAACGTACGACCTACATGGAGCGCATCGCGGTGCAGGATCGCAAGATCATCGTCAAGGTCACGAAACTGCGCAGCCAGACCAGGCAGGAGACCGTCAAACTGGCCCGGCTCGAGCGCGAAGCCTCGAGGCTCGTCGCCGAGGTCCGGGCCGACCGTGACGAGGTCGCCGACGCCAAGGGCGACCTGGCCTCGCGCAGAAACCAGCTGGCCAGCATCGTGAAGAACCGCAAGGGTGCGCTGGTGCGTGTCTCGCGCAGCCTGCGCGAAGACATGGAAGATCTGGCGGCGATGCAGGCTGCCAACGGCTCGATCCTCGGCGCACTCGACACGAGCGCGCCGATCAAACGTGGATCCGGGCGTCTCATCTGGCCCGTCAACGGTCAGTTCACATCACCCTTCGGCCAGCGCTGGGGCAGGCTGCACGGCGGCATCGACATCGCCGTGCCCGTCGGCACCGCCGTGCGTGCGGCCGACACCGGAACCGTGCGCATTTCAAGCTTCATGGGTGGCTACGGCAACTTCGTCTGTGTCCAGCACACGGCCAGCCTCTCCACCTGTTACGGCCACAACAGCCGTCTGCTCGTCAGCGTCGGCCAGCACGTCTCGCAGGGTCAGGTGATCGCAGCTTCCGGCAACACCGGCAGCTCGACCGGCCCGCACGTCCACTTCGAGGTGCGGATCAACGGCACCCAGGTGGACCCGATGGGCTACCTCTAGACGGCGCGCTTCAGGGCGCGAGCTGACGCTGCTCGGGGACTGCCTGACGACGCCAGTCGATGATCATCAGCGCGCCGATCACGGCGAGGACGACGCTCGTCCACTGCGCGGCGGTGAGCCCCAGGCCGACCGGCTCGTTGGTGCGTAGGAACTCGATGGCGAAGCGCTCGATGCTCGATGCCACGAGGTAGATGCCGAAGAGCACGCCCGGGGCAAAGCGATCGCGCAGCCGCCACAGCACGATCGCCAGCAGGCCGATGAGGATCGCCTCAAAGAGTGGGGTGGGGTGGACGAGCACGCCCGGCGGGGTCGGCACGGTGCCGTTCTCGTAGCTCATGCCCCACCAGCCGTCGGTCGGCGAGCCGTAGTCACCGTCGCCCGAGAGTTGGCAGCCGATACGGCCAACGGCATAGCCGGCGGCAAGTGCCGGCGCGGCGAGGTCGAGCGTCGTGCGACTGATCACCCGGCGCCAGAAGGCCCAACCGATGACGGCTGCCGCGCCGCCCAGCACGCCGCCGTACCAGACGAGGCCGGTTCCCGAGAAGATCTGATCGAGCGACCATTCATTCTCGAAGACCGAGAACCAGAGCTTGGCCCCGACGATGCCGCCGACCGCAGCGGCGATCACGATCTCGTAGGCCCAGTCTTCGGACGCGCCGAGCTCATTCAACCGGCGGTGAATGAGCCAGCCACTGGCGACGAAGCCGAGTGCGAACATCAGACCGAAGGTCTGAAGGGTCAGCGGGCCGAGATTGATTTCGGGATACATCGGCGATCAGGTTATGTGCAGGGGCGGCCTTGCCAGCCGTTGGCCGAGGTGTGCGGCAGCGACCCACAGGCACAACGCCAGCGCGATCGATGCGCTCGTCGGCCAGTCTGTGTACCACGAGAGGTAGACGCCCGCAAGACCGGAGGCGGCACCCACGAGCGACGCCACGAACAGGGTGCTGCGCAGCCGCCTGGCCACGGCCGAGGCCCCGAGCGCCGGGCCGATCACAAGCGCCAGCGCCAGCAATGTGCCGGCGACGTTCGCGGCGACCGAAACCGAGAGCGCCAGGAGGCCCAGTGCAGTGGCTCTCGCCAGAGCCGCATTGACACCGAGGTGTGGCGCGGCCAGCGGGTCGAAGGCGAGCGCGGCGAAGCGCGAACCCATGAGCCTGAGCACAACAGCCACGAGCGCGGCGAAGGCGGCTGCCGTGGCGACATCGCCCCAGTCGCCGGCCACCGGGGCGCCCAGCAGCAGTGACTCGAGCTGAGCGCCGCCGCTGCTCGACGTGGCCATCAGCGCTCCAACTGCGACGAGCATCGTGACCGTCACGGAGTTGGCCGTCTGCAGGCTCGTCCTGGGTGCGCGGGCCGAGAGCGCGAGGCAGACCCAGGCGATGACGACGCCGAGCAGCGCCCCCCAGAGCAGTCCGCCGCCGAGCGCCGCGGCGAGCACCAGTCCCGGAAGCAGCGCGTGTGTGTAGGACTCGGCGACGATGGCGCGGCCGAAGTGGATGACCCAGACGCCGACGGCGCCGCAGGCCGCGCCGACGAGCGCAAGCTCTGCCGCACTGGCGGCGCCGAACTCACCGCTCAGTGGCGCCAGCAGCCCTGTGCTCACGCCTGCTTCCCGTGATCGTGGCCGCACGGTTCAGTCTGGGCCAGCAACTCCTGGCCCGCCGCGTCGCGGATCAGCGAGATTTCTCCGGCGTAGGTCTCGCGCAACACGGCGTCCGTGAGCGTCGAGTGCGGTGGCCCGTTGGCGATGATGCGAGCGGAGACGCAGATCACGCGGTCGGCGGAGCGTGCGTGTTCGATGTCGTGCGAGGCTTCGAGTACCAGTCGACCCTCGTCGCGCAGTGTCGCCAGGGCCGCGTGGATGGCGTCGGCCGAGCGCGGGTCGACACCTGCCAGCGGCTCGTCGAGCAGCAGGATCTCGGCGCCGCCCACGAGCGTGCGCGCCAGCAGCACGCGGCGACGCTGCCCGCCGGAGAGTTCGCCGTAGGTGCGCTGGGCCTGTGCTTCGAGGCCGACGAGCTCCAACGCTGCAAGTGCCCGGGAGCGCTCGCGGCGGCCGGCGCGCTGCCAGAGTCTGCGCTCGGGCAGCAGCCCCATCATCACGACATCGAGCGCCGAAACGGGAAAGTCCGTACGCGTGACGTCGCGCTGCGGCAGATAGGCGACGTCGGCCCGCAGCTCGAGACTCCCGTCGAGCGGCGCCAGCTCGCCGGCCATGGCGCGGAAGAGCGTCGTCTTCCCGCCACCGTTGGGCCCCAGCACGACGACGAGCTCCCCTGCGCCGAGCGTCAGCGAGAGGTCGTCCAGTACGACACGCTCAGGGCCGTAGCCGAGGCTTGCGTGCTCGGCCAGGATCAGCGCCGCGTCGGCCATCACCGCTCGCCGCAGTCGACCGCGCCGTCGCTCACCGCGCCTGTGATGCGCGAGACGTCGTAGTCGACGGCGTCCAGCAGCGTCGAAGCGTCGTCGCCGGTCGTGAGGTTGTCGGCATAGAGCTGCAACAGCGGCAGGTTCAGTTTCTCGGCGACCTGCTGTTGCA
>JBIQMF010000018.1:0-13088 GCA_044463545.1 Solirubrobacterales bacterium | reverse complement strand
TGCCGATAAGTCGTGAGCTTGCCGCCGACGATTGCCAGGGCGCCGCTGTCCGGCTGCTGGATCACGCGGTGGCGGCGCGAGACGTCGGCCGAGTTCTCGGCGGTCCCGCCGGCCGAAAGCAGCGGACGAAGTCCGGCGAAGCTGCCGATCACGTCGCTGCGCTGCAGCGGTGTTTCAAGCACTGAGGAAATCGTCGAGAGCAGCAGTTCGATCTCCCACTCCTCGGCGCGCGGCTCGGCCGGCACCGGGCCGCTGAAGGGGGTGTCTGTGAGTCCGATCATCACCGTCTCTTCCGGCGTCGGGACGGCAAAGACGTACTGCGCGCCGCCGCCGCGCGCCGGAACGGTCAGCGATCCCGTCGGGCTGCCGAGCGCGGCCGCCGGCACGATCACGTGCGAACCCTTGCTGGGCGCGAGCTCGACGTTCTCGGCCAACTCGTCGGCCCAGACGCCACAGGCGTTGACGATGTGGCTTGTGCGCACTTCAAAGTCACTTCCGCTGACGCCGTCCGTCGCCTGCACGAGCCCGCGCTCGACGCCGCGCACCCGCGCGCGCGTGATGATCTTGGCGCCGTACCCGGCAGCCGTGCGGGCCACGGCGACGACGAGCCTCGCGTCGTCTTCGAGCTGTCCGTCCCAGCCGATGAGCGCACCGTCGAGCTCCTTCTGCGCGAGCGCCGGCACGCGCCGCACGGCATCCTCGCGGCCGACCCGCTTCGAGCGCCCAAGCAGCTGGCGCGGCGTTCTTGCGGCGTGGCGCAGCGCGTCGCCCATGCGGTAGCCGACACGCAGGGTCGCGCGCTTGGCGCGCGAGGTCGAAGCGTCAAAGGGGATCACGCTGGCGAGCGGCCGCACGAGGTGCGGCGCGATCGCCGTCATCAGGTGGTGGCGCTCGCGCGCCGACTCGGCGGCGACCCCGAACTGGCCCTGGGCCAGATAACGCAGCCCGCCGTGCACGAGCTTCGAGGAGAAGCGACTGGTACCGAAGGCGAGGTCTTCGGCCTCGAGCAGCACGACGCTGAGGCCGCGACTGGCAGCATCGAGCGCCACGCCACAACCAGTGATCCCGCCGCCGATCACGACGAGGTCCACTGTGCTCTCGCTGAGTTCTTCAAGCTCGCGGGCGCGGCGCGGTGCCGAAAGATCGCCCGCGGCAGTCATGCATCGCCTTCGGGCCGCAACAGTCCGTCGAGCATGCGCGCCATGTCATCGAGCAGCGCGGTGCGGTGCTTCTTGCTCCACTGGCTCTTGTCGGTCAGGGCGTAGCCGCGCATCGCAAGCAGCATCGAACTGGCCAGACGCCCAGCTTCGCCCTCGCGCACCTCGCCGTCCTGTTGGGCCAGACTGATGCCCGCGGCCAGCAGCCCCTCGGCGTAGAGCTGAAAGCGCCCGGGGCGCTCGGTCACGTAGGTCAGGAGCAACTCGGGGTCGGTCGTGAGAATCCGCTGGAAGAGCGGGTTCTGGGTCAGCGCGTCGAGCGAGCCGACGGCGGCGCCCACGAGTTGTTCACGTGTGATCGTGAGCGGCGCGTCCTCGCCGGCGAACGCGTCGACGCCGACGACGACAGCGTTGAACTCGCGCGTCATCAGATCCTGGAGGATCTCACCGACACTGGAGTAGTGGCGGTAGACCGTCATGCGCGAGAGGTCTGCCTCTTTGGCGACGTCGGTCAGGGTCGTGCGCGTGAGGCCGTAGTTGAGCACGCAGCGCAGCGCGGCGTCGAGCAACTTCTCCGGCGTCCCTGCGCGCCCCGTTTCCTGTGACATGGTTGACATCTGACGTCAGTATGTCACATTCGGGCGGAGAATGCAAGTCAGATTCACCCTCAAAATCAGGGTACTTGTGCGGGCCTGGCGGTGGCCGCGGCATCCTTCGGTCACGTAATCTCGCGGCATGTCTGAGCGAGTGATGATCGATGACCGGCGTCCGATCGCGCACGTGCAACTTGCGCGACCGGAAAAACTCAACGGACTCGACCTGCAGATGATGCGTGAGCTCGTGGCCGCGGGCAAGCAGCTGCGGCGCGACAAGAGCGTGCGGGCGGTCGTGATCTCAGGGCAGGGCGACGCCTTTTGCAGCGGCCTCGACTTCGCCTCGGTCGGCAGGCAGCCCGCGGCCGCGGCGCGCGGGTTTCTGAAGGTTCCGCGCCTGCAGCGGCTCAACCTCTACCAGCGCGTCGGATGGGTCTGGCGAGAGCTGCCGGTGCCGGTCGTGGCGGCGCTCCACGGCCGCTGTTACGGCGGCGGGCTGCAGCTGGCTCTTGCCTGCGACTTTCGCGTCGCCAGCCCGGACTGCGAGCTCTCGGTGATGGAGGCCAAGTGGGGCCTCGTGCCGGACATGACCGGCACGGTGACCCTGCGCGAACTGCTGCCGATCGACCTGGCCAAGCGACTGACGATGACCGCCGAGGTCTTCAGCGGCCAGCGGGCGCTCGAGTACGGGCTCGTCACCGAAGTCGCCGACGAGCCGCTTGCGGCCGCCTTCACGTTGGCCGAGGCCGTCTCGGCGCGCTCGCCCGACGCTGCGGCCGCGACCAAGCGCCTCTTCCACCGCACGTGGACGGCCAGCGAACGCAAGGCCTTCTGGGTCGAGTCGCGCGAGCAGATGGCGCTGCTGCGCAGCAAGAATCACACCCGCGCCAGAAAATCTGGCGGCGCACCGGACCACTGGTCAGACCGCCAACGCTAGGTCGCTGAAGGCCGCCGCCCTGCGCCCGCCATGACCCCTCCGCTCGTTGGGTGGGCTAATGCTGCTCGATGCAGTCGTGCTCGAGGACGCCGCGCTCAGCGGTGATCAGCTGCTTGCGGCTGAAGCTGCGGGTGCCGGCGTCCCACTCGAGTTCGAGGTGGCGCCAACGGGTGTCGTAGAACTCGTCGAGAAAGCTGACGTTGTAGACGTCGGTCGCGCCGATCTGGGCGTGGCCGAAGCCTTCGTGGATGTGACCGCAGACAAGGACGGCCGGGCCGCGCCGCAGCAGTTCGTCGGTGATCGCGGCGTTGCCGACGTGGGACGGGCTCACGTAGTCGAGTGCGAAGTGCTCGCCGTCGCGTGCTGGCGGCGGCTTGGGCGGTCCGTGCTGCATCCAGATGTCACAGCCGTCGGGGATGGCCGCCGCCCTTCGGGCGAGCTCCGCGTCCTCGGCATGAAAGGCCCAGGCCGGCAGCGACGGAACCCATGGTTGGCCGAACACCTGCGGGCCGTCCGGACCGAGCTGCGCGCCTTCATCGAGCAGCAGCGTGGCTGCCTGCGGCAGGCCGTAGTCAGCACCGGCGCCCAGTTGCTGGAAGGCGAAGTCGTGATTGCCGGCCGTCAGCAGCACGCGTTCGATCGGCAGCTCAGAGAGCCACTGCGAGAAGGTCGTGCGCAACCAGTGCAGTTGCGCTGGCGGGCCGTGATCGCCGACGATCGGGCAGACGTCGCCGGCGATCAGCAACCCGTCACAGGGGTCGATCGCGGGAAGGCGGCCGTGCAGATCGGAGAAGACGCGGATCAACATCTCTGGCGATCGTAGGTTGCACGGCGGCTCCCGCCGTCCAGACTGCGTTCAGGCCGCAGTGCGAGCGATCTGAACGCGCCAGGCTTCCGGACCCTGTTCGAGGTACTCCCAGGTGAACTTGTCGGTCTGCTCGGCTTCGAGCTGGTAGTAGAGCGGCTTCGGGTCATGGTCGTTGACGAGCACGAAGGCGTCGCCGACGGGCAGTTTGTCGAAGCTGGTGAAGATCAGTTCGTGGCGGCGGATCGGCGGCTCACTGCGTACGTCGAGGATCGTCGTTTCACCCATGGGGATTCTCCTTAGGTCAGTTGTGGCTCTTGGGAACGGGACTGTCTTGGGCGTCGGCACCGCCGTCGCCGCTCTGGATGTCGGTACCGGGCATCTTCGCCAGGCCGTGCATCACGTTGTTGATCTGCTGGGCAGCGGCCGGAGCGTCGTGGCGGACGGCGGCAAATGCGCGGCCTGCGATGCGCAGGGCGGCCTCGGCCTGACCGGCGCGCCCCAGCGCGACGAGCGCCTGATTGAGCGCCGAAGCGAGCTCTGACTCGACCTCTGTCTTTTTCACAGTCAACATGTGTAAAATACTATCCCGAACAAGATGATCGATCCAGCACAACACGAGAACGAGCCAGTAACGACCGCGGTTACAGATCCGGGTGCCCCCACCACATGCGCCGCATCCGGCGCAACCCCGGCGCCCGACGACGGCGGCGCGACAGCCGCCGAGCACGCCCCGGGGTTGGCCGCCCTCACCAGCGACAACCGCGCCGATGTTGCGCGCGAGATGCTCTACGACGTGATCGACCCCGAGCTGGGCGTCGACATCGTCAACCTCGGCCTCTTGCGCAGCGTCGAGATCGAGGGCGACACGGCCGACATCAAGTTCACCGTGACGACCCCGGCGTGTCCGCTCTCGAGCTACATCGAGGACGAGATCCGATCGTGCCTGTGGCAACTGCCGGGCGTCAAGTACACCAACGTCGAGTGCGTCTACGAGCCGCCGTGGAAGCCTGAGGATATGACCGACGTCGCGCGCGAGCAGCTCGGCTGGGGGTCGATGTGAAGCAGCCGGCGGGCGCGCCGCCCTCCCGACTCGTTCGCAGACTTCCGCTCCTGGCACTGGCGCTCGTCTCCCTGATCGCCGGACTCTGGGGCGGACTTCTGCGCCTCGGGGTCGACCTGCCGGCGCTCGAACCCCAGGTGGCCGCCCTGCACGGGCCACTGATGGTGTTGGGGTTCCTGGGTACGCAGATCGGCCTCGAACGCGCAGTTGCGCTGCGCAGAGCCTGGACCTACCTCGTCCCGTCGCTTGCCGGCGGCGGCGCCTTGTGGCTGCTCTTCGGGCTGCCCGAGGCCGCCGGCCAGTGGATCCTGCTCGTCTCGGGCGTGCTGCTCGTGCTCGTCTTTGTCGTCGTCCACCGCATCGAGGCCAGCTGGCACAACACGATCATGGGACTCGGCGCGGCGGCGTGGGTCGTCGCCATGGTCTCGTGGATCTGGGGCGGCGCGATGACCGACGTCGTGCCCTGGCTTGCAGCATTTCTGATCCTCACGATCGTCGGCGAGCGACTCGAGCTCTCACGCATGGCGCGCCCGCCCGGGCAGTCGCGCGCGCTGCTGATCGGTGGGGTGATTGTCTTTGTGCTGGGCCTGGTGGTGGCGTGTCCCGAGCCCAAGATCGGACTGCAGATCGCCGGCGCCGGCCTCTTGGCACAGGTCATCTGGCTCGTGCGCTGCGACATCGCGCGGCGCACGATCCGCCAGCAGGGAGCCTCTCGCTACATGGCGGCAGCGCTGCTCTCGGGCTACTTCTGGCTGGCTGTCGCAGCGCTCTTGTGGATCTGCCACGCACCCCTGACCGGCGGGGGCTTCGTCTACGACGTGATGCTGCACTCGATCTTCGTCGGCTTCGTCTTCTCGATGATCTTCGCCCACGCGCCCGTGATCATCCCGGCCGTGCTCAGCGTCAAGTTGCCGTGGCGGGCGAGCTTCTACGTGCCGCTTGCGCTTCTGCACCTTGGGCTTGTGCTGCGCTTCGTCGGTGCTGCGGCCGAGGCGACAGAACTCTGGCGCTTCGGCGGCGTGCTCAACGAGGTTGCGATCGTGCTCTACATCGCGCTGGCCGCGTCGAGCGCGGTGCGCGCACGCGGGAAGAGCACGTTGTTCTCCTCGTGAATGTGCACGTGGGTGTCCTCTTCGAACTCCATCAGCGACTGCAGCAGGAAGCGGTGCGTGTTGCAGTGGGCCTGGTCCTGGTCGTAGCCGCCTGCCAGCTTGCGCACGGCGGCCAGACCTTCGCCGACCTCCTTGTGCTCGTGCATCAGTGACTCGAGCAGTTCTGGCTCGACTCCTGCGACGCCTTCGCTGTCGATCTTGCGACAGATGGGGAAGAGCTTCTCCTCCTCCTCGCCCATGTGCGAGACCATCGCCTCGCCGACCGCGGTGAAGGCGGTGCGCAGCTCGGCCAGTGAGTCATCCTGCTCGCCGTGCACGCGCACGACGGTGTCGAGCAACTCGCCGATCATCGGGATCTGCTTGCGCGCCCGTTCGTGGTGCTCGTTGATGATGTGTTCGACGAGGTCGTCGCTCGAGAGGTCGAGGATGTCGTGGGCTCCGGCCGTGTCGCCCTGCACCACGTCGAGGGCGTTGAGCGTCGCAAGCAAGGTCTGCGCGTCGAGTCCGCGTTTGCCGGCGGCCTCGCTCAGTGGCACGTCACCACTGCAGCAGAAGTCGATCTGGAGTTGATCGAAGAGTGCTGCCGTGCTTGGGCGCCTGGTCACGATTTCGGCGACTGTGGACTGTTCGTTGAACTCACTCATGGTGCCCTCGAATATATCCACATCGGTTGTGTAAAAGGCCTCTTCGCGGTGCTCGGGGGAGGCGCCTGCAGCCCACTGCGTCGACGACCTGGGCTGTCTGCACAGATCCGCCTCTGCTGGTGCTTCAATGGATTCACCAGAGAGAGGAGGTGGTCCGTATCAGTCATATGTTTTGCGGGACTCTGGAGGTGCGGGAGCGCTGAGGCGTTCGTGCTGAGACTCAGCGAAATCCAAACCTTGCACCGGTGAGGTGTGGTGGCCGACCAGTCCCGTCGGCCGACCGACTGCCGCCCCTCGCTCATGATGCACGTGTTGTGATGTTCTCCGAGAGGCCGCCCATCGGGCGGCCTCTCGTGTTGGCGCAGCGCCACCCATCCGGTGCGCTTTGCGCCGGTGCAGCGCCGCCCGCCGGGCGGCGCTCTGTTCTTGCGCAGCGCCGTCTGCTCCGACCTGCAACCTGTAGGCGATGACTCCCGACGCCAAGCACCAGGCCCGGCCGGTGGCCGTGATCGACATCGGCAGCAACACCACGCGGCTGCTCGTGGCCGAGAAGCGCGGCGAGGGCTTTCGCGAGCTCTTGACGCAGCGCGCATATACGCGGCTCGGGCGTGGCGTGCTGCCCGACGGCTCGATCTCCGAGCGGAAGATCGACCAGCTCTCGCGCACGATCGCAACGCAGCTAAAGCTGGCTGCGGCGATGGACGCCCGTGAGGTACGCGCCATGGCCACGGCGGCAACGCGCAACGCCAGCAACTCCGACGACATCGTGGCCAGCATCGAGCGCCGCAACAAGATCGAGGTTTCGGTGCTCAGCGAGGAGCAGGAAGCGCGCCTGGCCTTTCTTGGTGCCACCCACCGCCTGCCGGTCGACCCTACTGCCGAGGTGGCCGTGATTGACATCGGCGGTGGCTCGACCGAGCTTGCCGTCGGCTCGCTTGCAGAGGGTGTGCGCTGGTCGACGAGCTTCCGGGTCGGCTCGGCCGGACTCTCAGACCAGCACGTCCACAGCGATCCCCCGAGCGCAGCTGATCTTGCCGACGCGCGCGCCGCCGTGGTGAAGAAGCTCGAGGGATTCGCATTCCCCGAGGTTGACCAGGCGATCGCCATCGGCGGCACCGCGTCATCACTGCGGCGACTGACCGGTAACCTGCTCGAGCACGAGACGATGGAACGCGCCATCCGCCTCATCACGAGCAACCCTGCCGAGCATGTGGCCGAGGAGTTCGCGATCGACCGCGAGCGCGTAGAGGTGCTGCCGGCGGGCGTGATGATCATGCAGGAGATTTCTGACCGCCTCTCGCTGCCGTTGCGGATCGGCAAAGGGGGAGTGCGCGAGGGAAAGCTGCTGAAATTGCTGATGTGACCCAGCAGGATTCTGCAACCACGCATTCACACGAGGCTCTGACCGGCGATGCCTTCGAGACGACCCCCGTTCCGGCCGCGCCGCTGAGCACCGCCGCGTCTGCCCAACGTGAGCTGCAGGCCGACGAGGTTGACCTGCGCGACCGCCAGTATTTTGCGAATCGCGAGTTCTCCTGGATGGAGTTCAACGACCGCGTGCTGCAGTTGGCCGAGGACCCTGAAACGCCGCTGCTCGAGCGCGTCGCCTTCACGGCCATCTGGTCGAGCAACTTCGACGAGTTCGTGATGATCCGTCTGGCCGGGCTGCACGACCTCATCGATGCCGGCATCGAGAAGCGTGGCCCCGACGGCTGTACGCCCGACCAGACCGTCGAAGGCATCGGCAAGCGCGCGCGCCAGCAGCTTGCGCGCCAGTCGCGCCTGCTGCACGAGACACTGATCCCCGAGCTGGCAGAGCACGGCATCCGGATCACGCGTGTCGACGAGCTCGACGACTCCCAGCGCGAGGAGCTGCGGCGCATCTTCGAGGCGCAGATCTTCCCGGTGCTGACGCCGCTGGCCGTCGGTCCTGGGCGTCCCTTCCCGTACATCTCAAACCTCTCGCTGAGCCTCGCGGTGCTCCTGCGCGACAACCAGCTCGGCCAGACCGTCTTTGCCCGCGTCAAGGTGCCGACCGAGATTCTGCCGCGCTTCGTCACGCTGGGTGAGCACCTGGTGCCGCTCGAAGGAGTGATCGCCAGCAACCTCGACATGCTGTTTCCGGGCACCGAGATCCTCAGCCACGCCGCCTTCCGGGTGACGCGCGACGCCGACTTCACCGTCTCGGATGAGGCCGACGATCTGGTGCGCGCAGTCGAGGACGAACTGCGCCGCCGCCGCTTCGGCGAGGTCGTGCGCGTCGAGGTGGCGCGCGGTGTGGTGCCGGAGCTGCGCGACGAGCTTGTGCAGTCGCTCGAAATTGACGAGCGCGATGTCTACGAGATCGACGGCCTGCTCGACCTCGCCGACCTGCGTCAGATCGCCCGGCTGCCGGGCCACGACGACCTGCGGCTGCCCCGGCACTCACCGGTGATTCCGGCACGACTGCGCGACGCAGACGGCGAGCTGTTGCCGGTGATGGCGGCGATGCGCGAGGGCGACCTGCTCGTCCACCACCCCTATGAATCGTTTGCAGCGTCGGTCGAGAAGTTCGTGGCCGAGGCCGTGGGCGACCCGGACGTGCTGGCGATCAAGCTGACCGTCTACCGCACAAGCGACGACTCGGCGCTTGTCTCCTCGCTGGTGCGCGCATCTGAGCGCGGCAAGCAGGCAGTCGCGCTCGTCGAGCTGAAGGCCCGCTTTGACGAGCGCGCCAACATCGCCTGGGCGCGCGAGCTTGAGCAGTCGGGCGTGCACGTCGTCTACGGGCCGCCGACGCTGAAGGTGCACACGAAGTGTGTCCTGGTCGTGCGCCGCGAGGGCGACGGCGTGCGCAACTACGTGCACATCGGCACCGGCAACTACAACTCGGCCACGGCCCGTAGCTACACGGACTTCGGACTCTTCACGACCGACCCGCAGATCGGTGCCGATGTCGCCGACATGTTCAACTTCTTGACCGGCTACGCGCGCCCGACGCAGATGCGCAAGGTGTTGATCGCGCCGGGTCAGATGCGTGCGGGCATCCTCGACGAGATTGAGCGCACGATCGCCGCCCAGCAGGAGGGGCTTGCGACAAAGATCCAGATGAAGATGAACGCGCTCGTCGATGTCGCCTGCATCGAGGCGCTCTACCGGGCGTCACGCGCCGGCGTCGAGGTGGAGCTTTGTGTGCGCGGAATCTGCTGCCTCAAGCCGGGCGTGCCCGGGGTCTCTGAGCACATCCGCGTGAAGTCGGTCGTCGGGCATTTTCTCGAGCACTCGCGCATCTACGCCTTCACACGTGGCGAGGAGCGGCGCGTCCTGATGGGGTCGGCCGACCTCATGCGGCGCAACCTCGACAATCGCGTCGAGCTCGTCACGCCCGTCGACGAGCCGCTGCTGCAGGCGCAACTTCTTGACACGCTCGAGCGCTGCTTCGCCGACAACTCGAACGCCTGGGAGCTGACGGCTGAGGATGGCTGGCAGCGCCTCTCGCCGCCGTCCCCCGAGGAGCGGCGCAACGTGCAGGAAGAGCTCGTCGCACACTTCGCGGCGATCGACGAGAGCTTCTCCTGAGCGCCGCTCGCGGCACTCGCGAGGCGTCATCGGGGAAAATGAAAAGCCACCTTGCGGTGGCTTCAGAGAACGGGAGCGACGGGACTTGAACCCGCGACCTCCGGCTTGACAGGCCGGCACTCTAACCAACTGAGCTACGCCCCCATATGGGCCGTGGCATTGTGACACATGGGCACCCCTGGGCTCGAACCAGCGACTTCCTGCACGTCGCCGCCGAGGCGGCGACAATCCAGCACCATGGGCACGGCTGGGCTCGAACCAGCGACTTCCTGCTTGTAAGGCAGGCGCTCTGACCAACTGAGCTACGCGCCCGGGAGGGTCTGAGCGTATCGAGGCCGCGCCTGCGGCCCGGCTACTCGCGGCTGATCAGGAAGAAGTAGATGAGCTGACCGAGCGCGGCGACGAAGCCGGCGACGTAGGTCAGGGCCGCGGCCTGCAGCACGGCGCGGGCGCCGTCGATCTCGCTGGAGCCCAGCAGGTGATTCTCTTCGAGCGCCACCAGCGCGCGCTTTGAGGCGTCAAATTCGACCGGCAGCGTCACCAGCTGAAACAGCACAACGGCGGCAAAGAGGACGAGACCGACGGTGATCAGTCCGCTCATCTGCAGCAGCAGTCCGGCGAAGACGGGCAGAAACCACAGGCTCGAACCCAGTTGCGCAGCCGGCACGAGAGTCTGCCGCACGGCCATGGGCCAGTAGCCCTGGGCGTCCTGGATTGCGTGGCCGGCCTCATGTGCGGCAACCCCGATGGCGGCGACGCTGCTGGCCTGCCCGACCTCGGCCGAGAGGTTCAGAGTTTTGTTGCGCGGGTCGTAGTGGTCGGAGAGGTGACCGTCGATCGGGTTGATCGTGAGGCCCGGCAGGCCCGAGTAGCGCAGCACAGCTGCGGCGGCGTCGGCCCCGGTCATTCCGTTGACGGGCCTGATCTCGCTGTACTTGGCGAACGTGCGCTTGACCATCACCTGGGCGATGAGACCCAGAATCAGCGGCACTCCGGCAAGCAGCGCCCAGAGCATGAGGTTGTCCGAAAAGTCCATGCGCCAAGCCTAGGGCAGGCACTTTGCCGCCATCACGCCGGCATGTTCAGCCTGTGTTAAGCGTCTGCCGCACCGAGCACGCGCTCGAGCTCGTCGACCTGCTTGCGCATACCGCCGCAGACGATCTCGCAGAGCTCGAAGACGGCCGGGTCGGAGATCGCATAACGCGTGAGGTTGCCGTCCTTGCTGCGCTCGACCATGCCGACCTGATGCAGGATCGCGAGGTGTTTTGAGGCGTTCTGCTGCGAGGCGCCGGTGGCCGCACACAGTTCGCTGACCGACAGCTCCTCTTCGCGCAGGGCGTTGAGCAGCTTGATCCGCATCGGCTCGCCGAGCACACGAAAGCGCTCGGCGATCAGCTCCATCAGGGGCTCGCTCATGGGCTTGGCTGTCGGCTTCGGCGTGGTCACAAGTCAGATCGTAGGGACGCTCAGGGCGCACCGGTCTGTTTCATTGTAACTTATATACAACTGTTTAGTTGTATAGTTACGACACTCAACCAACTCGGAAGGTGACCCTGCAATGAACGAACAGACTTGGAACAACCGCTGGCCGCTCGAGCGCGTGCTCTTTCTGATGGCCGGTGCGCTGGTGCTCGCGGGCTCGGCGCTGGCTGCGGCCGTCAGCACTTGGTTCTTGCTGCTGCCGGCCTTCGTGGCGCTCAACATGCTGCTCTTTGCCGCCGCGGGATTCTGCGGCGCGTCACTCATCCTCGGTCGCGGCTTCGGCGTCAAGAGCTCCTGCCGTCTGTCTGCGGAGACGGCCCGATGAGCGCGCCGACGCCAGTCGCAGTGGGCCCTATCGGCCGCCTGGGCGGCTTCATGGCCCAGCACTTCAGGCTCGTCGCCGGCGCCTGGATCGTGCTCATCCTCGTGCTCGGATTCTTTGCGCCGCGCGTTGAGCACGCGCTCTCGGGCGCGGGCTGGGAGGCCTCGGGCAGTGAGTCGGTGGCCACACGCGAACTCGTCGACAGTCACTTCGCGGGCTTCGGCGGCTACGGGTTGATGGTCGCCGTCAGCTCCGAGCGCCAGACCGTGAGTGACCCGGACTTCAAGGCCGTGATCGCCAAGGTCAGCGACGTGCTCGAGCGTGATCCCGCCGTCACGTCCGTCGCCGTCCCGCAGGCCGGGATGACGATCTCACCCGACGGACGCACAGCAGTCGTGCAGGCCGGTGCGGCGCGCGACTCAAACGAAATGGTGCGCGCAGCCGATCGTTTGAAGCAGTCGATCGCCGCGGCCTCGATCGGCGGCGTGACGGCCAATCTCACCGGAGCGCCTGGCATGTGGTCCGACTTCAACAAAGCCAACCGCGACGCCATGCTCAAGTCTGAACTGATCTCGTGGCCGGTCACGCTGCTGATCCTGCTGATCGCTTTCGGTTCGCTGGTGGCCGCGGGCCTGCCGTTGATGCTGACGATCGTCTCGTTGATCGCGGCCGCCGGTTCGCTCTACATCGCCACGCGCTTCACGCCCGTCTCGATCTGGGCGATGAACTTCGCACTGATGTTCGCACTGGCGCTGGGCATCGACTACGCGCTCTTCATCGTCCATCGCTTCCGCGGAGCGCTCTTCGGTAGCGGCCTCTCGCCGCTCGAGGCTACGCGTCAGACGATGGACACCGCCGGCAAGGCCGTCGTCTTCTCCGGCGTCACCGTGCTGATCTCGCTCTCCGCCGTGATGCTCGTGCCAAGTCCGGCATTCCGCTCGATGAGCTTTGGGATCATGCTCAGCGTCATCTTCATCCTCGCGGCGACGATGACGCTGCTGCCGGCCGTGCTGGCGAAGCTGGGGCCGCGTGTGGACAAGCTCGGTCTGCCCTGGGCGCACAGCGGCGAGCACCGCTCGGCGAGATTTGAAGCTTGGGCCGAGCGCCTCTGGCGCCGCCCTTGGGCCTTCGGCGGCGCAGCCGTCGTCGTTCTGGCCCTGCTCTCGATCCCCGTCTTCGGACTGCAGACTGCCATGCCGTCGATCAAGGTTGTGCCAGAGGGTGACCAGTCGCGCATCGGCTATGAGCAGGTCGGGACGGCCTTGGGCGCGGGCGCTGCCGGCGCCATGCAGATCGTCGCGCCGCAGAACCAGATCTCCCGAGCGCGGTCCGTACTGGGCAAAGACGCGGGGATCGCCGCAGTGACGCCAGCCCAGGAGAGCGGCGGGCTTGCAATGGTCAACGCCGTCCCTGCC
>JBIQMF010000017.1:0-13108 GCA_044463545.1 Solirubrobacterales bacterium | reverse complement strand
ATCGGGTCTGAGTCGCCAACGATGCCGCAGCCGGCGTAGAGATGCGCCTGTGTGCCGTCGAGCAGCGCGCTCCTCAGCGACACGTGGAACTCGCCGTCCTCGAGCAGGTCCATCCAGCCCACGCCACCGGTGTACCAGCCGCGGTCGAAGCCCTCGAGCGCACGGATGCGTCCACGCGCCGCCTGCCACGGCTCACCGCCGACGGCCGGCGTCGGGTGCAGTGCGCCGGCCAGTTCGATCACCGGTCGCGGCTCGGTCAACTGGGCGCGGATCGGGGTCGCCAGGTGCTGGATGTTCTTGACCTTCACAAGCTCGGGCGCAGTGCCGGTCGACACCCACGCCGCATAGCGTCCGAGGGCTCGCTCGATGCGCCGTACGACGATCTCGTGCTCGATGAGATTCTTCGGGCTTGAGAGCAACTGGGCACCGAGGTGGGCGTCGGTCTCGGGATCACCGCCGCGGCGCATCGAGCCGGCCAGAGCCATCGTCGATGCGCGCCTGCCCTCACGACGGATGAGCAGCTCGGGCGTGGCACCGAGCAGGGTCGTCGCGCCCTCCCCCAGCGCAAAGAGCGTGCACTCCGGGAAGCGCTGCGCAAGTCCGGCGAGCGCATTGAAAGGGTCGATCGCCCGGTCGCGGCGCAGGGTGATCTCGCGCGCCAGCACGATCTTGTCGTAGTCGCCGCGGCGGATCTCCTCGGCGGCCCTGCCCACGGCCTGCTCATAGTGCTCGGGCGGGGCGACGCTTGTGACCGTGCTCGGCCCTTCGACCGGCGTGAAGCTGGTGGCCTCAAGCGGCTCATCGAGGCGCAGTGATTCGACCAGCCGCTCGGCTGCGGCAAGCTCGGCCGCGACGTCTGAGTCCGCGCCGACCTGCACGTTGAGCGACAGTCGCGCCTGGCCGCTGGCACCTTGCGTGCGCACGATTGAGGCCCGTGGCAGCGTGAAGCTGGTTGCGGCGAAGTCACGCCAGCTGTCGCCGTAGAGGTCCTGGTCCATGAACGCAAAGCCCCCGACCCAGACAACTCCGGCGCCGCGCGGCGCCGCCGGGTCGTCGAAGAGGTCGTCGACGATGGCGGCCTCGAGCGCGGCGCCAGCCCGGCTTGAGATCTCCTGCCAGCGATCGTCGCCGCCTGCTTCGATGCGCACGGCGCCGCCGATACTTGCCAGCTCGAATCCGTCGGAGAGCGGCTGGGAGAAGGCGCTCCAGGGCTGTCCGGGTTCGAGCGCCGCCGCGACGTGTGCGAGCGGCTCGACAGCGGGGTCGAGCGCGACGGTCACCGAGGCCACGACAGGTGTCGCGCGCTGCTGGGCAAGCCGGCGTGCGGCCTCCAGCCGCTCACCCAGCCGCGCGTAGGCGGCCGCGTCGAAGCCGCTCGGAGGCGCCACAGGAGTTGCCGAACGCCGCGCGTGATTGCGCCAGAAGGCCATCCGTGGCAGTCTACGTTTCGCCGTCGCGGCGCCCGGCCGACTCAGGTTTCGGTACGGCCACGCTGCACGGCGATCTCGCCCGTGCGCACCATCTCGATGAGGCCGAAGGGCCGCACCAGCGACTCAAAGGCCTCGATCTTCTCGTCGGAGCCGGTGACTTCGATCGTCACAGAGCGCCGCGCCACGTCGACCACGCGGCCGTGAAAGATGTCGGCCAGCTGGGTCAGCTCGCTGCGCGTGTGCGCGTCGGCGTCGATCTTGAAGAGCGCCAACTCGCGGGCCACCGTGTCACCGGGCTCGAGATCGCGGATCTTGAGCACGTGGACGAGCTTGTGCAACTGCTTGGTGACCTGATCGATCGGGTGTTCGGCACCGTCGATCGTCATCGTGATGCGCGACACGCGGTCGTCGTCGGTCGGGCCGACTGCCAGCGTGTTGATGTTGTAGCCGCGCCTGGCAAAGAGCCCGCTGATGCGCGCGAGCACACCCGGCTCGTTCTGCACGAGGATCGAGAGCACGTGTTTGCGCCCCATCAGGCGCCGACCGGTGGCCTGCAGATCAGCGAGGCTGAAGACTTCTTTGGTTCCTGGATCACCCATCGTTCTAACCCACCATGTCCCTTGCGGCCTGCCCGGCCGGAATCATCGGATACGTGTTCTCTTCCTTCGTCACACGGACGTCGACGAGCGCCGGACCGTCGTGCTCGATCGCCTCGCGCAGCGTGGACACAAGTTTCGTCTTGTCGTCTTCGCGACGCGCACAGATGCCGTACGCCTCGGCCAGCTTCAGCCAGTCGGGCGTGTCGCCCATGTCGACGGCGCTGTAGCGGCCGTCCCAGAAGAGCTCCTGCCACTGGCGCACCATGCCGAGGTAGCCGTTGTTCATGAGGAAGATCTTCACCGGCAGCTCGTTCTGCTGGATCGTCGCCAGCTCCTGGATGTTCATCTGCAGGGAGCCGTCACCGCTGATGCAGACCACGAGCGATTCTGGATTGCCGGCCTGCGCGCCCAGCGCAGCCGGCAGGCCGAAGCCCATGGTTCCGGCCCCGCCGGAGTTGATCCAGCGGCGCGGCTCGGGGAAGTCGTAGTACTGCGCGGCCCACATCTGGTGCTGGCCGACGTCCGAGGTGACGATGGCCTGCCCCTCGGTGGCCTCGTGGATGGCCTGGATCATGTACTGCGGCTTGATCTCGTTGTCGGCCGAATCCTCGAAGGTCAGCGGGTACTTCTCCTGCCAGTGGCTGATGCGCTCCCACCAGCCGTCGAGCCGTGCTGTGTCGGGCGTCAGCGAGCGGTACTCGGCGGCCAGGCGCGGCAGGATCTCCTTGGCGTCGCCGACGATCGGGATGTGTGCGGGGACGTTCTTGCTGATCTCGGCCGGGTCGACGTCGATGTGGATGAACTTTGCGCTGGGTGCGAACTCGGAGAGCTTGCCGGTGATGCGGTCGTCGAAACGCGATCCGACGGCGATGATGAGGTCGGCCTCGTCCATCGCATAGTTGGCCGCGCGCGTGCCGTGCATGCCCAGCATGCCGAGCCACTGCGGGTCGGGCGCCGGGTAGGCACCGAGACCGTTGAGTGTGCAGGTGACGGGAAACTTCTCGATCCGCACCAGCTCGCGCAGTTCTTCGGACGCGCCCGCCAGCACGACGCCGCCGCCGACGTAGAAGACCGGTCGCACGGCGTTGGCGATCGCCTTGGCGGCCAGACGGATCTGCTTGGCGTTGCCGCTGTGCGGGGGCTGGTAGCCCGGCAGCGAGACGCTGTCGGCCTCGACATAGTCGATCTCGCCGCGCGAGAGATCCTGCGGGATGTCGATGAGCACGGGGCCCGGGCGGCCGGTTCTGGCGACGTGAAAGGCCTCGTGGATGGCCCTGGGGATGTCGCGCGGGTCGCGAATCATGATCGAGTGCTTGACGATCGGCATCGTGATCCCGGTCGTGTCGGCCTCCTGGAACCCGTCGGTGCCCAGCAGGTCGGTGCGCACCTGACCGGTGATGAAGACGCACGGGACCGAGTCCATCATCGCGTCGGCGATCGGTGTCACGAGGTTTGTCGCGCCGGGGCCGCTCGTGGCCAGCGCCACGCCGACCTTGCCCGTCGACTTGGCATAGCCCTCGGCGGCGTGGCCGCCCCCGGCCTCGTGGCGCACGAGAATGTGGCGGATGCCGGCGTCGTAGATGGCGTCGTAGGTCGGCAGGTTGGCGCCGCCCGGGTAGCCGAACATCACCTCGACACCCTCGGCCTTCAAGGCCTCCATCAAAGCTTCAACTGCTCGCATCGCTCGTCCCTCCTTTCAGTTTCGCCGCAGGCAGGATTTCTGCCGCGCGAGACTTCTGATGCGTTTGCCAGCCCCACGAGTTGCGTGCGCTGCCGTTGGTTGCCCCTCCCCCGCGCCGTGGTGTTCGTTGCGGGCAAGCGGCCTGACATTGGCGGCGGACGGGCTGGAGGGCCTGGCCGGCGCGTCCTTCAACAATACACGCCCGCTTCAGTCCTCGACCGAGTAGCCCTTCGGTGCAATGAGCTCGTCGGGATAGGCGAGATCCTCGCCACACCGCATGCAGACCTGCGCCGTGATCGGCAGCACGGCGCCGCAGTTGTCGCACTCGCGGCGCGGGTCGAGCTTGTCTGAGCGCATCATGAACACCGCCACCAGGCCGATGCCGGGCAGCAGAAAGCCGACCAGGAACCAGAGCAGGAAGGACGACCCCTTGTACTTGCCGATCCCTGCCGTGATCACGGCGAGAATCAGACCGGCTGCCAGCAGTGGAGTCATGACAGACCTCTAGAGGCCGAGCTTTTCGCGCACGATGCGCGTGACCTCGCCGCCGTCGGCGCGGCCCTGCGTCTGCTTCATCACGTGGCCGATGACTGCGCCGATGGCCTTCATGTTGCCGCCCTTGAGGTCCTCGACGGCCTGCGGGTTCGCTTCGAGCGCGGCATCGATGATCCCCGCCAACTCGTCCGAGTCGCCCATCGCAGCGAGGCCTTCGGCCTCGACAATCGCATCGGGGTCTCCCCCGTTCTCGACGAGCTTGTCGAGCACGGTCTTGGCGCCGGCGTTGGTGACGGTCTTCTCGCCGACGAGCGCAACGAGGCGGGCCAGCGCCTCAGCGCTGACCTTTGAGGCGGCGGGATCGGTGTCTGCGCCGATGCGCGCGTTGAGCTCGCCCGTGACCCAGTCGCCGATGCGCTTGCGGTCGGCCTGCGCGCCTGCGGCGGCGGCCACAGCCTCGAAGTACGCGCCGTACTCGGCGTTGAAGGCCAGAAAGCGCGCCGTCTCGGCAGACAGGCCGTCGCCCTCGTAGCGCTCGGCCTTCTGCAGCGGCAGCTCAGGAAGCGCGCCGCGGATCTCCTCGATCAGCTCCTCCGACGGCGCCACCGGCACCAGATCAGGCTCCGGGAAGTAGCGGTAGTCGTGGGCCTCCTCCTTGCTGCGCAGCGAGGTCAGCGAACCGCTGGACGGGTCGAAGTGCAGGGTCTCCTGCTCGACCTTCTGGCCCGCATCGAGCAGCGCCGTCTGGCGGGCTATCTCGGCGTCGATTCCGCGCTCGATGAAGCGGAAGGAGTTCATGTTCTTGAGTTCCGTCTTGACGCCCAGCTCTGCCTGCCCGCGCGGCCGGATCGAGATGTTGGCGTCGCAGCGCAGTGAACCTTCCTCCATGTTCACGTCGGAGACGCCCAGCTGCTTGATCGTCGCGCGCAGGAGCTGGAGCCACTCACGCGCCTGGGCGCCGGAATGGATGTCGGGCATGGTGACGATCTCGACCAGCGGCGTGCCGCCGCGGTTGTAGTCGACGACCGTGCGACCGGCCCCGTGGATGCGACCCGACTCACCGAGGTGGATGTTCTTGGCGGCGTCCTCCTCCATGTGCGCGCGCTCGAGCCGCACGCCGGCCAGCTCTCCGCCGACGCAGATTGCCGGCTGCAGCTGACTGATCTGGTAGCCCTTGGGCAGGTCGGGATAGAAGTAGTTCTTGCGCGCGAACGAGCTGCGCGACGAGATCTCGGAACCCAGCGCCAGGCCGATCTTGATGGCCGAGCGGACGGCCTCCTTGTTGGGCACCGGGAGCGTCCCGGGGTGGCCGAGGCAGACCGGGCAGGTGTGGGTGTTGGGCGTGGCGCCGAACTCGAGGCGACAGCCGCAGAACATCTTCGTCTGCGTCGAGAGCTGCACGTGGATCTCGAGGCCGATCACGGCTTCGTACTTGGCGCTCATCACCCCTCCCGCTTCCAAGGCGCATCATTGAAGGCCGTCGCCTGCTCGAAGGCATGGGCGGCGTCGAGCAGTTGGTTCTCGCCGAAGTGCGGAGCCACGATCTGCAGGCCCACGGGCAGCGCACCGGCAGTTCCGGCGTCGGCCGCCCGGCTGCCGTCGGAGCTGGCAAGGCCGGCGGGCACGCTGACAGCCGGCAGACCGGCCAGTGACACAGGGACCGTGAAGAGGTCACCGAGGTACATCGCCAAGGGGTCCGCGGTCTTCTCACCGATGCCGAAGGCGACCGTCGGCGCCGTCGGCGTGATGATGAGGTCGCAGCCGGCGAAGGCGGCGGCATAGTCCTCGACGATCTTCGTGCGGACCTGCTGCGCGCGCTTGTAGTAGGCGTCGTAGTAGCCGCTCGAGAGCGCGTAGGTGCCCAGCATCACGCGCCGCTTGACCTCATCGCCGAAGCCCTCGCCGCGAGTTCGCTCGTACATGTCGGTGAGCCCTTGCGGCGCCTCGGCCCGCAGCCCGTAGCGCACGCCGTCAAATCGCGCAAGGTTGGCGCTGGCCTCGGCCGGTGCGATCACGTAGTAGGCAGAGAGCGCGTAGGTCGAATGCGGCAGCGCGACTTCGACGATCTCGCCGCCGAGCCCCTCGATGCGCGCGCAGGCCGCGTCGAAGACGGCCTTGACGCCGGGCTGAACGCCGCTCCAGTCGATCTCCTTGGGAACCCCGAGGCGCTTGCCGGCCAGCGAGTCGGCGCTCGGCAGTGCAACCTCTTCGCGCAGACCGGTGCTGGTGGCGTCGTTGGCGTCGCGGCCGACCATGTGGCGCAGCATCAAGGCCGCATCGGTCACGTCACGCGTGATCGGACCGGCCTGGTCGAGCGAGGACGCGAAGGCGACCATGCCGTAGCGCGAGATCGCGCCGTAGGTCGGCTTGAGGCCGACCAGCCCGCAGAAGGCCGCAGGCTGGCGGATCGATCCGCCGGTGTCGGTGCCGGTTGCCCAGGGAGCGAGCCCGCCGGCCACCGCCGCAGCAGATCCGCCCGAAGACCCGCCGGGAACGCGGCTGTGGTCCCACGGGTTCTTGACCGGACCGAGCGCCGAGTTCTCGTTCGACGAACCCATGGCGAACTCGTCCATGTTGAGCTTTCCGAGGTAGCTCACGCCGGCCTCGGCCAGCTTGGCGATCGCCGTTGCCGTGTAGGGCGGGATGTAGCCGCTGAGAATCTTCGAGCAGGCGCGCGTCTCGACACCAGCCACGCAGAAGAGGTCCTTGACGGCCAGTGGCACACCGCCCAGGGGAGCAGCTTCGCCCGCGGCGAACTCGGCCCCGCCCGTCGAGACGTAGGCGTTGAGCTCGTCGGCAGCTGCTCGCTGCGCGTAGTACTCGTGCAGCTCACCGGCGGCAAGCTCGCCGCTCTTGACTGCCGCTGCGGCAGCGGCGGCCGAAAGCTCGATCAACTCGGCCATGCTCAGCTCCCGGCCGCGGGTACGCCGAAGCCGCCTGCCTCGGGGTCGGGCGCGTTCGCCAGGGCCGCCTCAGGCGCCAGGCTCTCGTGCGGAGCATCCTCGCGCAGCACGTTGACGAGGTCGACGACACGGGCCGTCGGTTCCGTGCCGTCAAGCTCAAGCTCGTTCATGTGCTCGACGTGCCCGAGCACTGACTGCAGCTCGCGCGTCATGCGCTCCTGCTCCTCATCGCTGAGCCTGAGGCGCGCAAGGCGCGCCACGTATGCAACATCTTCTGGCGTGATCACGGGGCAGAGTCTATGAATCGCGGCTCAGCGAAGCGGCGCCCTCAGTCGACCTCGACGAACTCCGGCCGCGGTGCCCGTGCAAATCCATCAGGAACGGACTCATCGCGTAGTGCCCAGGCCGCGCCGCCCAGCAGCATCAGCGCGCCGACGAAGGCGACGTAGAAGCCGAGATCGGCCGTCGAATACGGCCGCGGCGCATCAAACAGGCGTACGAGAAGGCAGATCACCATCACCAGTGAGGTGATGATGAGCGGCGTGCCGAGGATCGTCGACCAGCCCGGCGTGCTCGAGAACAGAGCCGCCAGTACGAGCCAGAACCCCACGAGGATGCTCGCGTAGACCCACCAACGGGCAAAGCCCAGATCCCAGACATTGAGATCGATCGACATGTCGCTGCCGCCACCGATCAGTTGGGCGCCCGGTGTCAACCGCGCGAGCTCACCGGCACTGGGCAGCGAGAACCAGGACATGAACGTCGCGACCAGCAGCACGAGGGCGCCGACGGCGACCACCAACTCACTGGCGCGCAGCTTGCCGGCCACAACTCAGACCTCGGCGCGCGCCCTGGCAGCGCGGACGGTGTTGGCCAGAAGACAGGCGATCGTCATCGGTCCAACGCCGCCCGGCACGGGGCTTGCGGCGCTGGCGACGCCCTGTACGGAGGCAAAGTCGACGTCGCCCATGAGGCCATCTTCGCCGCGCGTTGTGCCGACGTCGATCACGACAGCGCCGGGCTTGACCATCTCGCCGGTGATCAGGCCGGGGCGGCCGACGCAACTGACGAGGATGTCGGCCCCACGCGTGATCTCTGCCAGCCCCCGGGTACGCGAATGACACGTCGTCACGGTCGCGTCGGCCGCCAGCAGCAGTGAAGCCAGCGGACGCCCGACGAGGTTTGAGCGCCCGACGACGACGGCGCGGCTGCCGGCGAGCTCTGCGCCGACGTGGGACAGCAGCACCATCACCCCGCTGGGCGTGCAGGGCACGAGCCCGTCGCGCCCCTGCACGAGCAGGCCGGCGCTGGCGGAGGTCAGACCGTCGACATCCTTCGTCGGCGGGATCAACTCGGTCATGGCGTCGTCGTCGAGACCGTCCGGGAGCGGGAGCTGCAGCAGGATGCCGTCGACGGAGTCGTCGCGCGCCAGATCGCCGATCAACCCGGCCAGATAGTCGGATGAGGTGTCGGCCGGCAGACGCTCGTCGCGGCTGTCGATGCCGACTTCGGCGCAGGCCTTGTGTTTGCTGGCGACATAGATCTTCGACGCTGGATCCTCGCCGACAAGAATCGTCGTCAACGACGGCGCGCGGCCGTGCTGCTCGCGGAATTCGGCGACCTCGGCCGCAACCGTCCGCCGCAGCTCTTCGGCCACGGCCTTGCCATCAATTGTCCTGGTGTCGATACTCATCGCTCCCTGCGCAGGTCTTCAATCAGTTCTTCGAGCGGCGGAATCACGCCGGTCGCCAGCAGCACCAGCGCGACGACGCCGATCAAGGTACCGCCCGCGCCCAACCAGATGGCCTGCCAACCGGTGCGGCGTTGCCCGCGCCGCAGCGCAGATGCCCCGAGCAGGATCGCCAACGGCCCAAGCACGAGATTGAAGACGAAGATCGAAGCGATGCCGATGCGCATGGCCGTGCGCGCAAACTTCTCATCGGGGCCGAGTGCTCGCGGCTGCACGAAGCTCGTGGCCGGTGGCGACTGCCCGCCGCGAAGCTCCCGCTGGTAGGGCTGAGGGGCCGTGCCCAAGGTTGGAAGCGAACGCGGCGGGGCCGGGTCCCCGTACTCGAAGGGGGCCGGGTCGCGCGGGTCTGCGCGGTAGGGCTCGCCCACTGGGGCCGGCGGGACCGGCGCCGGCCGGTCACTCATGCACCGGCTCCGATGCGCTTGGTGATCGGGGCGTAGTCGGCGATGAACTTGCGCTCTGAGCCGTCCTCTGCAAAACGCACCACGACCATGTTGCCGGGCTCGACGCCGATCACGACGCCAGAACCGAAGTTTGCGTGTTCGACGTCGTCACCGATCGCAAAGCGCGCCTTCGGCAGGCTCCCGGAGCCGCCGCCGAGGCCGCTCCCGTCAGCGCCCGCGGCGCTGCGACCGCCCGAGGCGCGATAGCCGGCGCTGCCGACCGCGCGCCCGAAGGCGCCGCCAGCGCCCGAGACGTCGCTTGCCTCGTCGATGTGTTCGGCCGGGATCTCGTCGAGAAAGCGTGAGCGCTCGTTCCACGAGGACTCACCGAAGATCATGCGCCGCGCGGCCCAGGTGAGGTAGAGCTGCTGGCGCGCGCGCGTGATCCCGACGTAACAGAGCCTGCGCTCCTCCTCGATGTCGCCGGAGTCGACGGCGCGCGAGTGCGGGAAGATGCCCTCCTCGAGCCCGATCACGAAGACCACCGGAAACTCAAGCCCCTTGGCGTTGTGCAGGGTCATCAGGGTGATCTGACCGGCGTCGTCGTCGATCGCGTCCTGGTCCGAGAAGAGCGCCACCTGCTGCAGAAAGGCTTCGAGACCGGCGTCGTCGTCACCGATGGCGTTGAGGTCGTACTCGCGCGCAAGGCCGACCAGCTCCTGCAGGTTCTCGAGCCGCGTCAGGGCCTGCGGGTCGCCGGCGCTCTCGGCCTTGAGGTGGTCGAAGTAACCGCTGGCCTCGAACACGAACTCGAGCAGGTCGCCGACATGCTTCTCGGTCTCTGCCTTCTGGCGCATCGCGTCGATCGATTCAGAAAAGCGCGTCAACGCCTTCAGCGCGGCACCGCCGAGCCCCGGGATTTCCTCGGCGCGGCCGACGAGCTCGAGCGCCGCCTCGCCGGTCGAGTTGGCGTGGGCAAGCAGGCGGTCGACGGTCGTCCTGCCGATCCCGCGCTTGGGCGAGTTGATGATGCGCGCCAGCGAGACCTGGTCGGCGGGATTGGCCAGCACCGTGAGATAGGCCAGCGCGTCCTTCACCTCGGCGCGCTCGTAGAAGCGCGTGCCGCCGATCACCTGGTAGGGCATGCGGTAGCGCACGAGGGTGTCCTCGAGGACGCGCGACTGCGCATTGGTGCGGTAGAAGACTGCGATGTCGCTGTTTGAGAGCCCGCCCTCTGTCAGGCGCTGGATCTCGCCGGCGACGTAGCGCGCCTCCTCGTGCTCGTCGGTCAGCTGGCGCAACTTCAGGCAATCGCCTTCGGGCCCCTCGGTCCAGAGCCGCTTGTCCTTACGACCGCTGTTGCGCTCGACCACCGCGTGGGCGGCGGCCAGGATGCGCCCCGTCGAGCGGTAGTTCTGCTCGAGCTTGATCACCGCGGCGTCGGGAAAGTCCTTCTCGAACTCGAGGATGTTGCGTACGTCGGCCCCGCGAAAGCCGTAGATCGACTGGTCGTCGTCGCCGACGACGACGAGGTTGCGGTGCTCATGCGCCAGCAGCTCGACCCACTTGTACTGCGCCGAGTTCGTGTCCTGGTACTCGTCGACGAGGATCTGCTGAAAGATTCGGCGGTAGCGGGCAAGCACCTCCGGAAAGGTCTCGAAGAGCTCGACGCTACGCATCAACAGGTCGTCGAAATCCATCGCGTTCATCTCTTTGAGCCTTCGCTCGTAGATGCGGTAGACCTCGGCGACGACCTCGTCGACCACCCCATCGGTGTGGTTGGCGAAGGTCTGGGCGTTCTGCAGCTGGTTCTTGGCCCGCGAAATGATCGACTGGATCATGCGCGGCGGAAAGCGCTTGGAGTCGACTTCGAGCGCCTCCATCGACTGACGCACCAGTCGCTGGCTGTCGGCCGAGTCGTAGATCGTGTAGCCGGCCGTGTAGCCCAGGCGTTCGGCCTCGGCACGCAGGATGCGCGCGCAGGCAGAGTGGAAGGTCGTCAGCCACATCGCGCCAGCACGCGGGCCGATCAGGGCCTCGGCGCGCTCGCGCATTTCGGCGGCGGCCTTGTTCGTGAAGGTGATGGCGAGGATCTGCTCCGGTCGTGCGTCGCCGGTCTGGATGAGGTGCGCGATGCGATGCGTCAGCACACGTGTCTTGCCGGAGCCGGCGCCGGCCAGGATGAGCAGCGGGCCACCGCGGTGCAGGACGGCGGCCTTCTGGGGTTCGTTGAGCCCTTCGGTGAGGTCGATGTCGCTGAAGAGCTGCTGCATCAATCGAGCATAACCCCGCCCGCGGAGCCGCTGTCTACGCGCTGATCGGCACATTCTGCAAGCTGGACGAAGGGCTCGAACCGTTGCATCATCTGGTGTAGAGTCGCGGCATGGATGAGACCGCCCTGCACCCCGACGCCGTATCCGAGATCCTCGCCCCGGAGGGCGACCAGACCAGCTCCGAAGGCGCGCAGCGAATGGCCCACCCGTGGGCCGAGTACGTCGACACGAGCTGGGACAAGTTCGACTTCACCCCCTTCGAGCAGTTCATCGAGGTCGACGGCCGCAAGATCAACTACGTCGACCTCGGCGACCACGACAAGCCCGTGCTGCTCTACGTGCACGGGCTCATGGGCACGTGGCGCAACTGGATCTTCAACCTGCTCCCCTTTGCCGACCGCTACCGCGTGATCGCGCTCGACCTTCCCGGCTTCGGGCTTTCCGAGATGCCGCGCGGCGAGTTCACGATCGACCGCTACGTCTGGACGGTCAAGCAGTTCGTCGGCCAGCTGGGCCTACAGAAGGTCACACTCGTCGGAAACTCGATGGGCGGACTGATCGGCGCCGTGCTGGCCAAACGGACTCCGGAGATCCTGGACAAGCTCGTGCTCGTGGACCCCGCGGGCTTCTCGACCGCAGGCAAGGTGCTGGCGCGCATCGCTCCGGCAGCCCGCGTTTTGGACGTCTTCATGCGAGTCGGCGTGCGCATCCGCAAGCTCATCGCCGGCAGCCGCATGCTGGCCGGGGCCTTCACCAAGATCGTGCTCTTCAAGCCGGCACAGGTCAGCGCCGAGCTGATCCTTGTACTGCTGGCAGGGATCGGCAAGCCCGGCTTCGTGCCCTCGATCCTGACGATCACGCAGACGCCGATCAAGGAGGTGCCGGGAGAGATCACCAGCGACACCGTGATCATCTGGGGTCGCAACGACTCCCTGATCCCCAAGAGCGACGCCTTCCGCTACGCCAGGCTGATCCCGCACGCCAAGCTCGAACTGATGGACCAGGTCGGACACATCCCGATGTTCGAGGCCCCGGAGCGCTTCAACGCAGTGCTCGAGCAGCACCTTGCCGCGACATCCCGGCCGACGGCCGCTGCGGCTCAGCCGCTGGCTGGATCGTGACCGCGGGCCCGCCGCAGCGGGCGCAGATTCTCGGCGCTCTGCGGCGGCTCCTCGCCGCGCAGCTCGGCAAGTTCGGCTTCGAGCTGGCGCACGCGGTCTGACATCGCCGCCAGCGCGTCGGCCACCGGATCGGGCAGGTGGATCCAGTCGGTGTCAGGCCCGTCCGGGCGGCGTCCGTCGACGCGCACCGGGTGGCCGGGGTTGCCGACGACGGTGGAGTTGGGCGGCACGTCGTGGATGACGACAGAATTGGCGCCGATCTTGGCCCCCTCACCGACCTCGATCGGGCCCAGCAACTTGGCCCCCGAGCCGACGGTGACGCCGTCGCCCAGCGTCGGGTGTCGCTTGCCGGGTTCGAGCCCGGTGCCGCCCAGCGTGACGCCCTGGTAGAGCGTCACGTCGTTGCCGATCTCAGCCGTCTCTCCGATCACGACCCCGGCGCCGTGGTCGATGAAGATGTTCTCTCTAAGGAA
>JBIQMF010000016.1:0-13186 GCA_044463545.1 Solirubrobacterales bacterium | reverse complement strand
GCCGCACGAGAGCTTCGGCGGGATCGCAGTGGCCGGCGCGTCGTCGGCGCTGATCGACTGGAGGCTCACGGCGCTGCAGGCCGAAAAGACAAGCGTGACCCTGACCGTGACGATCGACGCCGGGACGCTGCTCGACCGCACGCTGCTGCTGGCGGCGCGACCTTGGCTTGCCTCGCGCTGTCGCGGAGTGCTGGCGCGGCTCGAAGCTGAACTTGGCGCGGAGGGCGCATGAGCGCAGCCGCACCAAAGCATCGCGCGCAAGCGCTCGACCTTGTGCGCGCTGCCGCGGCGATGGCCGTGCTGAGCTTTCACGTCTGGCAGTACACGCTGCCGAACCCCAACCGGCCGACGCGCGACGGCCTGATCGACCACGTGATCTTTGAGTGGCGCATCGGGCTCGTGGTGTTCTTTGTGATGAGCGGCTACCTGCTCTACCGACCGTTGCTGCGGGGCCGCCACGACGGCGCGCCGGCCCCGCTCGCAACGGCCAGCTACTACTGGCGCCGGATCGTGCGCATCGTGCCTGCCTACTACCTGGCGATCCTCGGCTCGATCCTGCTGCTGTGGGGTCTCAGGGAGACCCCGGGCGTGCGCATCCCTCCGGCCGACGAACTCTGGCGCTTCGCCTTCTTCATGCAGAACTACTCGCGCGAGACACTGCTCACGCTCGACGCGCCGACCTGGACGCTGGCCGTGCAGGCGGCCTTCTATGCCGTCTTCCCGCTGTTCGTCTTCTGCGGCGCGCGGATGGGCCGTCGCGCCTTTGTCTTCCCGCTGCTGCTGGTGCTGGTGGGTGTCGCCTTCAACTGGGTTTCGGTCAGCAACGGGTGGGGGCCCGTCGCGCGGCTCTCACTGCCGGCCATGCTGCCGTATCTGGCGCTCGGCATGTTGATCGCGCACATCCCGCCGCTCGCGACGCGGCGCCAGGCGTTGATGCTGTTGGGCGTGGGCCTCGTCCTAGCCTTCGGCAACTCGCTGTGGCATTCGCTGAACGTCTGGTCGTGGGGGCTGGGGGTGCTGCGTGACGTTCCCGGTGCTGTCGGCTGGGGGCTCGTGATCGCCGCCTGCGCCTCGCCAATGATCGGACGGACGCGCCTGCTGGCGCCGGCCGAGGCCTTTGGTCGTTGGTCCTACGGGGTCTTTCTCTGGCACCTGCCGATCCTGCTCGCGCTGAAGGGCCACGACCTGCTGCCGGCCTGGCGTGGGGGCGTCTGGCTCGTGCTCGTCGTGGCGGCCTCGCTCGTCGGCGCCGCCAGCTGGCGCTTCGTCGAGCGACCGCTGCTGGCGCGCTCGCGCGGCAGCGACGCGCGGGCGCAGGGCTGAGCGGGTCGATCCGGCCGTTCATCTTGTCGCCCAACTATCCTCTCCGGGCTATGGAAGGCGTGACCACCGAGACCGCGACGCAGAAGTACATGTGTGTCACCTGTGGCTGGATCTACGATCCCGAAGTCGGTGACCCCGACGGCGGCATCCCGCCCGGAACCCCCTTCAGCGCGATTCCCGACGACTGGTTCTGCCCCGTCTGCGGTGCACGACCCAAGGACTTCGAGCCTTACGACGAGTAGTCACCGGCGTTTGTGATGAACCCGCCCGAGACTCTCGTCAAGGAGGACCATTCGCTGACCGGCGACGCCAGCGAGCTGCGCGCGGCCCCGCGCAGCCAGAATGCACTGCCCGAACTTGAGGCCACCAGTCGCGCCCACATGATCGGCACGTTGCTGGTCGTGACGCTGCCCTTCATCGCCTTTCTCGTCGCCGTCGTGCTGCTCTGGGAGACGCGCGCGGTCGGCGCCGTCGACATCTCGCTGCTGGTCTTCATGCACGTCGTGGCGGGTCTCGGCATCACGGTGGGCTTTCACCGCATGCTCACCCACCGCAGCTTTGAGACCGGTCCCTGGGTGCGCGGGGCCTTCACGGCCTTCGGCTCGCTGGCGATCGAGGGGCGTCCCGTCCACTGGGTCGCAGACCACCGTCGCCACCACGCCTACTCCGACGAGCCCGGCGACCCGCACAGCCCGCACGTCGACGACCACGGCGAGGAGTACGAGGGCTTCTGGGGTGCGCTGCGCGGTGCCTGGCACGCGCACATGGGCTGGTTCTTTGCCGACGGCCAGACGCCGGCCGCGCGCTTTGCGCCAGACCTGCTCAAGGACCGGGTGGTGATGGCCATCGACCGCCGCTTCGGCTGGTTCGTCGTGCTCTCGCTGGTGATCCCCGGCGTGCTGGGGTTCGTGCTCACGGGTGGCTCCTGGCTGGGTGCGTTGACGGGCGCCTTCTGGGGTGGCGCCGTACGCATCTTCATCACCCACCACGTGACCTGGTCGGTCAACTCGATCTGTCACATGTTCGGCCGCCGCCCCTTCGACTCGGACGACAAGAGCACGAACAACTGGCTGCTGGCGATCCCGACGCTGGGCGAGGCGTGGCACCACAACCACCACGCCTTCCCGACCAGTGCCTTCCATGGCCTGCGCCGCTGGCAGAAGGCGATGGACCCCTCAGGCTGGGTCGTCTGGTCGCTCGAGAAGACGGGCCTGGCCTGGAACGTCAAGCGGGTCTCCGAGACCCAGATGCAGGCCAAGCTGAAGTAGCGCAGTCGTCCTCGACATATGCGAACATACGTTCGTGTCTGTCGTCTGTGTGATGTTGCCGCGCTTCGAGCTGCTGGTCGCTGCTGCGCCCGCTGCTGCGTCCGGCGATCTGCGCCAAGAGCTGATGCGCCGACCGATCGCGCTTGCGCCGGTGCCGGGCGGGAGGCCGGTGGTGGGGGAGGTCTCGGCCGCCGCCGAAGCCTGCGCCGTGACCCCGGGGCTGGCGCTTGGCGAAGCCTTCGCGCGCTGCCCCGAGCTTACGCTCGTGCCCCCGGATCCGGCGCGCGCCGGGGCGGCCTGGGAGGGGGTGCTCGAGGCCGTCGAGTCTCTGGGGGCCGAGGTCGAGAGCGACCCGCAGAAACCCGGCAGGCTGTTCTTCGAGTCGTCGGGCCTCGAGCCGCTGCACCGCGGCTTCGACGGGGTGCTGGCGGCCGTCCGCGACGCCGTCGCCCGCCCGCTGCGGATCGGTGCCGGCCCCACGCGATTCATCGCCTGCGCGGCCGCCCGCGTCAGCCGCCCGCGCCGCGCGCGGGTGATCCGCAGCGACCGCGACCGTCGCGATTTTCTGGCGCCGGCCCCGGTCGGCTGGCTGGCGCTGCACTCTGACTCCTGCGCAGAGCTCGCCGACGAGTTGACGAAGTTGGGCATTGCGACGCTGGGGGAGTTTGCCCTCTTGCGGCGCGTGCAGATCGCCCAACGCTTTGGCCGCGTCGGGCTGACGGCGCGCGATCTTGTGCACGGCATCGAGCCCGCGCTGCGCCCGCGCAAGCCGGCCCAACGGATCAGCGAGACGATCGAGCTGCTCGATGAGGCAGAGCCGCAGGCCGTCGAGCGCGGGGCGCTGACGGCCGACCTCGAGCGTGCTCTGGAACTGCTCGTGGAGCGCCTGCTGGCCCGCCCCGAGCGCGCCGGGCGCACGCTGCGTGGCTTCACGCTCAGCGCGCGCCTGACCGAGGGTGGCTCGTGGCAGGAGCCCGCAGTACTGCGCGAACCGACGGCCGAAGCCGGGCGCATCCGCATGCTGGCGCTGCAGAAGCTCGGCGGCCTGCCCGAGCCCGCCGCAGCCCTGACACTGCTCGTCGACGGCTTCGGCCCGTCCGAGCACCGGGCGCAGTCGCTCTTCGGCGATGACTCGCCCGAAGAGCGTGCCGCGCGGCTCAAGAGCGCCGCCGAGCAGGCGCGTCGCGCTGCCGGCTCGCCGCAGAAGGTGGCCCGCGTGCTGCGGCTCGACGCCGACTCGCGGATCCCCGAGCGCCGCGCCACGCTCTCTCCGGGGCCGCATCCGTTGGCGCGCCCGCGGCCGGTCAACGTCGCCACGTCGGCGACCGGTCGGCCGCTCAGCGTCGAAGGCCGGGTGGTCGAGTCAGAGCGCGAGCGTTGGGTCGTCGAGGACGCCTGGTGGACGCCGCGACCGGTGCGCCGCCGCTACTTCGAAGTCGTGCTGCGCGGCGGCGTCTGCAAGGTGTTCTTCCAGGAGTTGGGCAGCCGACGTTGGTATGAACAGGCGGCCTGACCGCGGCCGGCAGCGCAGCCACGCCGTGCTTCAGCGGTCGAGCCCGGTGTCGACGAAGGAGACGGGGTCCTCCAGCGGCTCGAGGTGCGTGAAGACGGTGCAGGTCTCAAACAGCCCGCGCAGGTCGGCCTCGATCTTCTCGGCGGCGTCGTGCCCCTGCTGCACGGTCCACTCGCCGGGCACCAGCACGTGCAGCGAGACAAAGGCGCGGTTGGCGGCGCGGCGCGTGCGCAGTGCATGGAAGGAGAGTCCGTCCTTGCGGTAGCGGTCGAGCACAGTCTCGACGTCCTCGATCTCGGCAGGCGAGAGCGCGTGGTCGAGCAGGCCCGAGAGCGCGCCGCGTACGAGCGAGACGCCGGTGAACACGATGTTGAGGGCAACGAGCAGTGCCAGCACCGGGTCGAGTCGGTACCAACCGGTCAGCGCCACCGCCGCGACGCCGGCGATCACCCCGGCCGAGGTGATGACGTCGGTCATCAGGTGTTTGCCGTCGGCCGTCAGGGTCATCGACGACTCGGCGCGGCCGACCTTGATCAGTTGGCGGGCGACGACGAGGTTGATGAGTGCGCCCGCTGCCGTGATGGCCAGGCCGATGCCGACCGATTCGAGCGCGACGGGATTGATCAGGCGTGAGACTGCCGGCACGGCGATGGCCACCGCGGCGACGATGATCATTGTTCCTTCGGCGCCGGCCGAGAGGTAGTCGGCCTTCTCGTGGCCGTAGGCGTGCTCTTCGTCGGCCGGCTGCCCGGACCAGCGCACGACGATGAAGGCCATGATCGCGGCGGCGAGGTTCACGAGGGACTCGGCGGCGTCCGCCAGCAGCCCGACCGATCCAGTGATCAGCCAGGCCGAGGCCTTCAGCGCGATCGTCGCCACAGCGGCGGCGATGGCAAGACATGTCATGCGCAGCAGGCGTCGCTGGCGGGCGCTGTTCTCCCCGGTTCGAGTCATGCGGAGGATCAGCCTAGGGGGTGTCGGGGGACTGCTGCCGGGCGTCCGGTCGGCGATCGGCGGATGCTGCTTCGTCGCCCGAGCCGTCGGCGCCGTGCATCACGAGGTGCTGATCATCGTGGCGGAGCCTCGGTGCCCTCTGCCATGCTGAGTTACAATCGAACATATGTTCGTGTATGGGGACACAACATGCCCCGAGGGCGGTAAGGAAACTGCCTGCAAACTGGCTGAAGCTCAGGGCTGGAGCGGCTTGTGAGCGGCTACGTCGAACTGCACGCGCACAGCGCCTTCTCCTTCCACGACGGGGTCAGCCACCCGCACGAACTGGCGGCCGGCGCCGCCGAACTCGGCTACGCAGCCTTCGCGCTGACCGACCACGACGCCGTGCACGGGTCGCTCGAGTTCGCCCACGCGGCAGGCCCCCTGGGGGTGAAGGCGATCCACGGTGCCGAGTTGACCGTCGACGGTCACTTCCACGTCACGCTGCTGGCCGAGTCGGCGCGCGGCTGGCGCACACTCTGTCGGCTGCTGACGCTGGCCCACGCAGAGACCCGCAGCGGTAGCGCCCAGCGCACCCGCCGGCAGCCCGAAGTCTCGCTGCAGGCGCTGACCGAGCACGCCGAGGATGGCGGCGGGCTGATCTGCCTGACCGGCTGCCACGCGCGCGGGCTGTTGGCTGCGCGGCTGGCAGAGGGGCGGGCTGCGGCTGCCGAGAGCGTTGCGCGGCGGCTGCTCTCGGCCTTCGGGCCCCAGCAGCTCTTCGTCGAGCTGCAGCGCCCCTTCCTGCGCCACGACCGTCAGCTCAACCGGGCGCTCGAGGAGTTGGCCGGACGACTGGGTGTGGCCAGCGTCGCCACCGGAAATGTCCACGCACACTCGAGGGAGCGCGCCCAGTTGCAGGATGTCTTCGTCGCCGTCCGTCACAACGCCTCGCTCGACGAGACCGAGCCGCTGCGCCGCGGCAACAGTTCGCACGTACTGGCCGCCCCGGCCGAGATGGCGCGGCGTTTTGCCGAGCACCCGCGTGCCGTGGCCGCCACGGCTGAGATCGCCCAGCGCATCGATTTCGACCTCACGGCCGACCTCGGCTATCGCTATCCCGGCGCCGGCGACCCGGCGCGCGCCGCCCAGTTGCGCGCCGTCTGCGAGGCGCGTTTGCAGGAGCGCTACGGGCCGGGCGCGCCGGTCAGCGGCGGCAATGTCGGGCGCAGGCGGGCCACGCTCGGCGAGGCGCGGCTGCGTTTGGCCGAGGAACTGGCGGTGATCGAGAAGCTGCAGCTTTCGGGCTTCTTCCTCATCCATCACGACCTGCTCGAGCTGGCGCGTGAGGTCGCCGCTGAAGTACGTGGCAGGAGCGGCGCACGCAGCGTGTTGCCGCCGGGGCGCGGGCGCGGGTCCTCGGTCAGTTCGATCGTCTGTTACCTGACCGGCCTCTCGCACGTCGACCCGATCGAGGCCGAGCTCTGCCTCGGGCGCTTTCTGCACGACGAGATCACCTCCTTGCCCGACATCGACCTCGACTTTCCGCGCGACATCCGCGCGCGACTGATCCCGCGCATCCACGAGCGCTACGGCCACGAGCGCTCGGCGCTGGTCGCGGCCTTCCCGACCTACCGCACGCGCGGTGCACTGCGCGCGTTGGGCGGGGCGCTGGCGCTGCCCGACGCCGAGCTTGAGCGCGTCCTGCGCACGACCGACCGCAGCTACGGCGAGGGGTTGACCGAACGGGTGGAGGCGGCGATCGCCGACTCGCCGTCGGGTGCGCGCCTTCTGGCCAGCTCGCGCTGGCAGGCGCTGTTGAGGCTGCTGCCGGAGATCCATCGACTGCCGCGTGGGGTCAGTCAGCACTCGGGCGGCATGGTGATCAGCACCGAGCCGTTGACCGAGATCTGTCCGGTGATGCCGGCGGCGATGCAGGAGCGGCAGATCATGCAGTGGGACAAGGACTCCTGCGGTGACGCCGGCTTCGCCAAGATCGACCTGCTGGGCCTCGGCATGCTCAGTGCCGTCGAGCGTACGGTCGACACGATCAGCCGTGTCCACGGTCAGGCGCCCGACCTCTCGCGGATCCCGCTCGACGACCCCGAGACCTTCCGTCTCATCCGCTCGGCCGAGACGACGGGCGTCTTCCAGATCGAGAGTCGCGCGCAGATGCAGATGCTCGTGCGCGCCCAGCCGGAGACGCTCAACGACATCTTCATCCAGGTCGCCATCGTGCGTCCGGGGCCGATCACGGGTGGCGCAGTCAACCCCTACCTCGAGCGCCGCAGGCTGCTGCGCCAGAACCCCGACTACGAGGTGCCGATGCCGCACCCGCTGCTGAAGGACGTGCTGGGCGAGACGTTGGGCGCCATCGTCTTCCAGGACCAGGTGATCGAGGTCGCCCGCGCGCTGGCCAGCTTCAGCGCCGCCGAGGGCGAGGGCCTGAGACGGGCGATGAGCCGCAAGCGCAGCCGTGAGGGGCTCGAGGCCTACCACCGTCGCTTCCTGACCGGTGCCGCCGAGAACGGTGTCTCCGAAGCTGTGGCCGAAGAGGTCTTTGAGCAGATCATCGGCTTCTCCGGCTTCGGCTTCCCGAAGGCGCACGCCGCCGCCTTCGGCCTGCTGGCCTACCAGACGACATGGTTGCGCGCGCACCACCCCGTCGAGTTCCTCTGCGCGCTGATGAACGAGCAGCCGATGGGCTTCTACCTGCCCGATGCCCTGGTGCACGAGGCGCAGCGCCGCGGACTGACCGTGTTGCCGCCGGAGGTCAACGCCAGCCAGTTGCTCTGCTCGGTTGAGTGGACGGGCGAGGGGGAGGAGCGACAGCTGGCCCTGCGCGTCGGTCTGGGTTATGTGAAGGGGGTCAAGGAGGCCGCGCTGCGCTCGCTCGTGGCTGCGCGATCCGAGGGCGGAGCGTTCGAATCGATCGAAGACCTCGCGGCGCGCTCGGGGGCCGACGCCGACACGCTCGAACGCTTGGCCTGGGCTGGGGCCTGCGACGCCGTCGGCAGCGCCCCGGCGGCCGAGAACCGGCGGCAGGCGCTGTGGTTGCTGGGCGCCGCCCCGGCCGGGATCGGCGGCGCCGACGGGTCGGCGCAGCTGGCGCTGCCGCTCCCCCTGCTCGCGCCGCCGAAGCTGGCCGAGCTCTCGGCCTGGGACGAGATGATCGCCGACTACCGCAGCACCGGGATGACGGCGCGCACCCACCCACTGAAGCTGCTGCGCGGGAGGCTGGAGGGCGAGGGCGTGCTCACGACTGGACAGTTCGAGCGTCTGCCCGAGGGCAGCGTTGCGAGGACGGCCGGGCTCGTGGTCGCGCGCCAGCGTCCAGGCACGGCCAAAGGCGTCGTCTTCGTACTGCTCGAGGACGAGGTCGGCGTGGTCAACGTGATCCTCACCCCCGACGTCTACAAGCGGCACCGCGTCGTCGTGCGCAGCGAGCCGCTGCTCGTGGTGCAGGGACGCGTCGAACGCAGAACCGGCGCCCTCAACCTCATCGCGACGGCTGTGGAGCCCTTGCTGGGTGAGGACGTCGCGGCGTCGGTGCACCCGATCCGGCCGGAGCGTCAAGCCACCGAGGCTGCCGACAACGATCCGCCGGCAGAGGAGATCCGCGCCGTTGCCCCCGTCGGCATCAACTTCGGACGCCGTGGTCGCTGACGGTGCCGGCGGCCAGAGCAGTTCAACCGACGCCCACGACGAGCCGGTCGGTGAAAGTATTTCGCGCCGTCTGCCGAAGGTAGGCACGAGGGCCATTTGACACGCAGCACACATCCCCGGGTCGTCGTGGCAGACGATTCCGCATTCATGCGACGACTGATCTCGGACGTGCTCTCGCGCGACGGGATGGAGGTCGTGGCCGAGGCCGCAAACGGCCGCGAGGCGATCGACGCATGCCTTGAGCACCAGCCCGACGTGCTTTCGCTCGACCTTGCGATGCCGCAGGTCGACGGCCTCGAGGTGCTGCGCCGCCTGCGCAGCCACAAGAAGCTCAAGATCGTCGTCGTCTCGTCCTTCAGCGAGGCCGGCGGCATCCGTGCAGTCGATGCGCTGGCCGAGGGCGCCTTCGAGCTCGTACCCAAACGCAACACCGGCGGCAAGCTGCAGGATTTTCTCGACGATCTGCTGAGCAAGATTCAGGCCGCGACCTTCGAGCGCACGCCGCCGCAGGAGCGCATGCCGGCCGATCGCCTGCGGCGCCCGCCGCTGCCGCCCAAGCCGCTGGCCCCCAAGCGCAGACTGCCGCTGGCGCTGGCGAAGCCCAGGTCGCCGCGGCTCGTGCTCATCGCGTCGTCGACGGGCGGGCCACGCGCGCTGACCGAGGTGGCCGCCGAGTTTCCGGCCGCACTTGGCCGCGGGCTCGTGATCGTGCAGCACATGCCGGCCGGCTTCACCCGCTCCCTGGCTTCGCGGCTCTCGAACGACAGCCAGCTTGAGATAGCCGAGGCCGAGGGTGGCGAGAAGATCGAACCTGCAACCGGGTGGATCGCCCCGGGCGGCAAACACCTGCGTATCCACCGCCGTCGGCTGGAGCTGACCGAGGATCCGCCGATCGGCGGGCTGCGCCCCTGCGCCGACGTCACGATCGCCGACGCCGTCGAGGTCTACGGCGGCGACATTGTGCTCGCGGTGCTCACCGGGATGGGCCGCGATGCCTGCAAGGGTGCCGAAGCGGTCAAGCGGGCCGGTGGCGTGGTGATCGCAGAACACGGCTCAACGACGACCGTCAACGGCATGCCGCGCGCAGTTGTCGAGGCCGAACTGGCCGACGCAGTGCTGCCGATCGACGAGCTCGGAGCGGCGCTGGTGGAGGCCGCAGGTGTCTGACGGACGGAAAGGACAAGATCCGCCAGAGCGCCGCCTCCCGGCACCGCGTCACCGCCCGATCCTGCCGACACCGGCGCCGCAGCAGGCCTCCCCGCCCGGCGACTACGAGAACTTCTGCAAGGGGATCAAGGAGCTCTTGGGCGTCGACCTCTCGCTGTACAAACGCAAGCAGATGGAGCGCCGGGCACGTGGGCTGGCCTCGCGCAACCGCGCGGCGACCCTGACCGAGTACCTGCAGATGTTGCGCGCCGACCAAGAGCTGTTGGACAAGTTCGTCGAGCGCATGACTATCACCGTGAGCCAGCTCTGGCGCAACACCGACATCTTCGCCGCGATCCAGCAGGAGCTGCTGCCCGAGCTTGCCGAACAAAGTCCGGGCGCGCGCCTGCGCCTGTGGTCGGTCGGCTGCTCCTACGGCGCCGAGCCCTACACGCTTGCGGCTATCTGTCTTGAGATTGAAGAGCGGCTGGGGCGACTGCCGCAGATCAGAGGCACAGACATCAACCCGCGCATGATCGAGCAGGCCCGCCGCGGGCACTTCAGCGACGAGGACGCGCGCGATGCCCCCAAACAACTGCTCATGAAGTACTTCGAACGCCAGCAGAGCGGCGGCTGGACGGCGCGTCCCGAGCTCAAGTCGCTCATCACCTTCAAGGTGGACGACCTCTTCGGTGGCAGCGGCGATGAGGTCGACATGATCCTCTTTCGCAACGTCGCCATCCACTTTGAGCGCGAGCGCCGTGACCAGGCCCACGCGATCCTCGCCCGTTCGCTGAGGCCCGGCGGCCTCCTCGTGCTGGGGTCGACTGAGATGATCGTCCATCCCGGCGAAATCGGACTCGAGCGTGTGCGACCTTTCGTCTTCCGTCGCGTTGAAGATGATGTGGTGACGAGCGAGAGCCAACTGTGACCGAGACGAATCCCGAATACGTCGAACTCTTCCTTGCCGAGGCGCGCGAGAATCTCGAGACCCTGGGCAATGCGCTCGTTGCGATCGAGTCTGATCCCGCCGACCGCGCAAGCCTCGACATCGTCTTTCGCGTCGCCCATTCGATCAAGGGCATGGCCGCGACGATGGGCTACGAGCAGATCGCGGCGCTCACGCACGCCATGGAGGACGTCTTCGCCCTGCTGCGCGAGCGTGCAGGCGGGTTGCCGCGCGCCGGCGTGGACCTGCTCTTCAAGTGCATGGACGCGCTGGGCGCGATGGTCGAGGAGGTCGCCGCCGACGGTGACAGCAAGAGTGATCCGGCCGGACTCATTGAAGGCCTGCACGCGCTCGTCGAGGCCCAACACACAGTCGACGCGGCACCGACTGAAGCGGCACCGGCTGAAGCGGCACAGGCTGAAGCGGCACCGGCTGAAGCGGCACCGGCTGAAGCGGCACCAGTTGATCTGTCGCAGGCGGACGCGTCCGGGGCGGACGCTGGGCCTGCCGACTCCGCAGCGGTCGACCCGGCCCCGGTCGACGCCGCGCCGCCCGACGACGGCGCCCAGGACCTCGTCGGCGCGGCAGTGCGCGACGCCCAGACACGGGCCACGGTGCGCGTCGAGGCCGAGCGACTGGACACCCTGCTGCACATGATCGGCGAGCTCGTCGTGCGCCGCAGCGCCGTCGAGCAGCTGGCCGCCGAGAGCGGTGATCCGCGCCTCGTCGCGGCGACGGGCGAGCTCACGCGCGCCTCGCAGGCAGTCCAGGACATGGTCATGCGCGTGCGCATGGTCCCGATCGACACCGCGTTCGCGCGCCTGCCGCGGCTCGTGCGCGACCTCTCGCACCAGCTGGGCAAAGAGGTCGAGCTGAGCGTCACCGGCCGCGACACCGAGCTTGACCGCACGGCCGTCGACGCGCTCGTCGAGCCGTTGATGCATCTTGTGCGCAACGCCATCGACCACGGCATCGAGCTGCCCGATGCGCGCGCGGCCGCCGGCAAGCCCGCCGCCGGCAAGCTCGGGATCAGCGCCCGCCACGAGGGCGGCGAGGTGGTGATCGCGATATCTGACGACGGCGCCGGCATCGACACCGAGGCGGTCGTCGCCCGCGCCCGTGAGCGCGGGCTCATCGCCCGCGACGCCGCGCCCGACCCCGAGCAGGCCGTCGAGCTGCTTTTTGCGCCCGGCTTCTCGACGAGGGCCGAGGTCAGCAACGTCTCCGGTCGTGGCGTCGGGATGGACGCCGTGCGCTCGGCCGTGCGCGGCTTCGGCGGCGACGTCGCCGTGCGCTCGGAGCTCGGGAAGGGGACGAGTACAGAGCTGCGCATGCCGCTGACCCTGGCGATCCTGCCGGCGCTCGTCGTGCTGGCGGCCGGCGACCCCTACGCGCTCCAGCTCGACCGCGTCGACCGCACCTTCAAGCTCAGCGACGTCACGCTCAAGACGACGGCGGGCATGCCGGTTGCAGTTTTTGACGATTCAGCGATGCCAGTTGTGGGTCTCGCAGAGACATTTGGGCGCGAAATCGCCGCCGACGGTGAACAGTTCATGGTCACTCTGCGCTCTGCCGATAAGCAGATAGCTCTTGTAGTTGATGAGATGGTCGGTCGTCGCGAACTGGTGACGCGCCCCGTCCCGGAGCGGGTCCGCCGCGACTCGCCGGTCTCGGGAGGGGCAGTGCTCGCCAACGGTGAGATCGCCTTCATCGTCGACTGCGAAGAGCTCATCCGCAGAACTCTTGTCGAGCCGACCCGCGGCTCGCGCCAACCAAGGTCAGACGCGCCAGAGTCATGAACATGCTTATGCCACTGGGGGAGCCAGCCCCCCCGATCTCCGACGAACAACAGGCTGCACTCGGCAAGGTCGCCGAATCGATCTCCGAGAAGGCGACAGACGCCTTCTCAAAGCTGCTGGGGTCGAAGGTCACGGCCAAGGTGCCGGACCTCGAGGTGTTGCCACTGAGCGAGGCCGTCGACCGGCTGGGCTCACCCGGTGACCAGGTCACGGCGGCGTGGCTGCCCGTGGTCGGGCAGCTCGAGGCCAGCGTGCTGCTGCTCTTCGACCCCGAAGGGGAGAAGGCGATCTACGACATTCTGGGGCTCGAGCAGTACTCGGAGATGGCGCGCAGCGCGCTGCAGGAGATGGCCAACATCATCGGCACGCAGTATGTCTTCGGGATCGCCGAGTCCTGCGGCCTGACCTTTGAGCCGGAGCCGCCCGAGGTCTCTGAGGGGATGCTCGGCGCAGTGCTCTCCACTGTGCTCGCGATGTCGACGGTCGTCACCAACTATGCGGTGCTCGTGGACACGCAGCTGAAGGTTGAGAAGGTCGAGTGCACAGTGCGCTTCCTTTTCATCCCCAGCGACACCAGCGTCGAAGCGCT
>JBIQMF010000015.1:0-13370 GCA_044463545.1 Solirubrobacterales bacterium | reverse complement strand
CGATGTCGGTCGTCGACGCGCTCTGCGACGCGCTCGACAACGTGCTCGAGGCCGACCGGGCGCGGCGCTTTGTGGTCGAGGTCGGCGCGCAGAGCGTCGAGCTCTCGACGCTGGGCCTCAGCGAGGGCGAGGTCGAGGCAGTCGAGGCGGCAGCCGTGATCCCGGCCGTCGGCGCCGTCTTTGAGCGCCTGGCCAGCGTCGGCCGCAGCACCCACGACGATCGGCCCCAGCTGCTGCTCGAACTGCGCTGACGGCCCGCACAGGCTGGGCGGGGGCACAGGCCGGGCGAGGGCACAGGCCGGGCGAGGGCACAGGCCGGGCGGAAGCACAGGCCAGACCCGTGCAAAGTCCGCGCAAGCGCGCAACCTCAGCGGCGGCGCGCCAAGCAATCGCGCAAGATCCGGCGCGGCCTCACTCGAGCGACTGCAGCACGTTGAGCTGCTCGTCGACGCGCGTCAGCTCGAGTACGCGCGCGGCCGGCGAGTCGCCGGTCACGACGACCAGCTCCCACCCGCCCGCGGCGGCATCCTGGTGCGATCTGATGAGCAGGCGCAGGCCCGTCGAGTCCATGAAGTCGAGCGCGCTGAGGTCGATCACAAGCCGCGCGTCACGCTCCAGTTCAAGTCCGTCGAGCGCGCGCTCAAGCACGTCGACAGTGGCGATGTCGAGCTCGCCCTCAAGCAGCAACATGCGGCCACCGGCCAGCTCTCGTGTGTCAACTGTGAACGGCGGCTGCGTCGGCTCGACTCCCATTGCCGCATCGTAACCAGCCACCGCCGCAGCACGGTTCAGATGATCGCCGTCGGCCGCTGGCCGGCTCAAACCCCGCCCCCGGTGCGCCTGCCCCCGTGCGCCCTGCCCGAGCGCAGAAGACCGAGCATGATGCCGCCGCCCACCAGCAGGAAGGCGACGATGGGCACGGCCAGCAGTACCCCCACCGGGAGCACCGTGGTCAGGGCCAGGGCAACGACAACGATCGTGACGGCAGCGATCGTCAACGCGCGGACACCGCGGTCGGCTGGGCGTTCATTCTCGATCAGGCCGGCTGAACTGCTCTCGCCCGACGGCGCATCCTGATCTGAGTCATGCTCGTGGGGGCGCGCATCGCGCGCAGGCCTTGCTGCATCCGGGGGCCGCGCAGAGTCCGGGTGCGGCGTGGTCTGGGCCTGCTGGCCCGAGTGTGAATTGTCAAGTGTTCTTGGCATCGCCTCTCTCCTGCATCGCCTGTCTTGCTCTGTCCTGCCCTCCCGCTGACCCTCGCTCTACCCGCTGGACGGCTGCGCAAACCCCGCCCGCGTGTTTGCCGCCGCCGGACCTCGGGTAGGCCCCTTGCATGACGCGCATCGGCTACACGCTCTCGGCCGAGGAGTTTTCGGCCCCCCAGCTCGTCGAGCACGCCAGGGCCGCAGAGGCGGCGGGCTTTGAGTTCGCCGTGATCTCTGATCACTTCCACCCGTGGACGAGTGTCCAGGGCAACTCGCCGTTCGCCTGGACGACGCTGGGCGCGATCGCCGGGGCGACCGAGCGGATCGAGCTCGGCACCGGCGTCACATGTCCGACGATGCGCATGCACCCGGCGCTTGTCGCGCAGGCCGCAGCGACAGTTGCGACCCTGGCCCCGGGCCGCTTCTTCCTCGGAGTGGGCAGCGGCGAGCGGCTCAACGAACACATCATCGGGCACCACTGGCCGGACAACGGCACGCGCCTTGCGATGCTCGAGGAAGCCGTCGAGATCATCCGTGCGCTCTTCAGCGGCGATGAGGTGACGCTGCACGGACACCACCTCACGATCGAACGGGCGCAGCTGATGTCACTGCCTGATGCCGAGCTGCTGCCACCGATCCGCATCGCCGCAGGTGGCAGCGATGCCGCGAGCCTGGCCGGTCGCCTCGGCGACGGCCTGATCGCCGTGGCGCCCTCGCGCCAGACGGTCGAGGCCTACCGTGCCGCCGGCGGCGACGGCCCGGTGGTCGGTCAGCTCCAGGTCTGTTGGGCCGAGACGACCGCAGAGGCGCGCAGCACTGCGCACATGTGCTGGCCCAACGCCGCCTGGGGCGGCAACGTCAGCCAGGAGTTGGCCACACCGGCCGATTTTGAGGCGGTCACCGAGCTCGTGTCAAGCCAGCAGGTCGCAGACAAGGTGGTCTGCTTCTCGGATGACCCGGCGCCACTGTTGGACGCCGTCTCCGAGTACGCGGACGCCGGCTTCGACCACGTCTACCTGCACCAGGTGGGCCCCGCACAGCTGCCGGCGATCGAGCAGTTGGCGCGGCACCTGCTGGGCACGCCGGCCGCCGCCTGAGCCTGCAGTCGCCAGCAGCGGCGCTGCTGCTGCCAGCCGGTCAGTCTTCGAGCTGATCGGCCAGCTCGCTCCACTCGGACTCGAGCTCGGCCTCCTCGGACTTCAGCTCGGCCAGCTCCTTCTGCAGCGGCGAGAGGCGCTCAAAGTCGGTGGCGGCCTCGGCCATCTCTTCGTGCAGGCGGCTCTCGCGCGCACCGAGGCGCTCGAGCTCGCGCTCGACGCGGCGCAGCTCCTTCTCGATCCGCCTGCGCTCCTTGCGCTCGGCCATCCTGCGGGCGCCGGGGGTCATCTGCTTCTCGCCCGAGGCGGCCCAGGCGCCGGCATCCTCGGCGGCCGTTGCGGCCGCGCGGCGCAACTCGATGTACTGGTCGATCCCGCGCGGCAGGTGGCGCAGCTTGCCGTCGCCCATCAGCCCGTAGACGTTGTCGGTCACGCGCTCGACGAAGTAGCGGTCGTGGCTGACGATGACGAGGCAGCCCGGCCAGCTGTCGAGCAGGTCTTCGAGCGCCGTCAGCGTGTCGATGTCGAGGTCGTTGGTCGGCTCGTCGAGCAGCAGCACGTTGGGCTCGCCCATCAAGAGACGCATGATCTGCAGCCGCCTGCGCTCGCCGCCCGAGAGGTCTCCGACACGCGTGCGCGAGCGTCCGCCGGAGAAGCCGAAGCGCTCGCAGAGCATCCCGGCAGTGATCTCGGTGCCGTCCGAGAGGTTCGAGACGAGCTTCGCGTCCTCGAGCGACTCGAGCACGCTGCGCTCCTCGTTGAGCTCCTCGAGTTCCTGCCCCAGCTCTGCCACGCGCACGGTCAGCCCGCGCTTGACCGAGCCGGCAGTCGGCTCGATGCGCCCGGCCAGGAGCTTCATCAATGTCGTCTTGCCGGCGCCGTTGACGCCGACGATGGCGCTGCGGTCGGCCGGGCCCAGCCGCCATGTGACCTGGTCAAACAGCGGCTCGCGGCCGGAGTGGCCGAACGAGACCTTGATGGCGTCGATCACGCGGTTGCCCAGACGCTGGGTCGCAAACTTGAGCAGCTCGACCTCGTTGCGCGCCGGCGGCACATCCTGGATCAACTCGTTGGCCGCGTCGACACGGAACTTGGGCTTGGTCGTGCGCGCCGGCGGGCCACGCCGCAGCCACGCCAGCTCCTTGCGGATGAGCGCGCGGCGACGCGTCTCGCGCGCGGCGGCCTGGCGGTCGCGCTCGGCGCGGGCCAGCACCCAGGCGGCGTAGCCACCTTCAAAGCGGTGCACGGTCTCGGCGTCGACCTCCCAGGTCTCCTCGACGACGGCGTCGAGAAACCAGCGGTCGTGCGTCACGACGATGAGCGTGCCCTCGCGCGCGGCGAGGTATTCGGCCAGCCAGTCGACGGCTTCGACGTCGAGGTGGTTGGTCGGCTCATCGAGCAGCAGCAGCTCGGGGTCGTCGATCAGGGTGCGCGCCAGCGCCACGCGGCGACGCTCTCCGCCGGAGAGGTTGCCGATCAAGGTGTCAAGGCCCTGCGGAAAGCGCGATATCTCAACGCCGCCGAGCAGTCCGTCGAGGATCGCGCGGAAGCGACCGCTGGCCGCCCATTCGTGGCCGGCGCGCTCGCCGACAAGTTCGGCGCGCACGGTTGCATCGGGGTCGAGCGTGTCGCGCTGGTCGAGCAGTTCGAGCGTCAGGCCGCCCTTGCGCGTGACCGTGCCCCGCTCGGGGGTCTCGCTGCCGGCGATCAGCCGCAGCAGGGTCGACTTGCCCTCGCCGTTGCGGCCGACGAGTCCGATGCGCTGACCGGCGTTGACGCCCAGCGTTGTCCCTGTGAGGATCGGCCGGGAGGCGTACTCCTTGGCGACGTCCTTGAGGTTCACGAGGTTGACCGGTGCTGCTGCCACGGGTGAGATCCTTGCAGCGAGGCGCGCGGACGCGGCCCCTGCGCCGGGTGGGCCCGGCATCCGCCCGCCGCGTCCAACGGCTCTGGACAAATTGACGCGTCGAAGCCGCCTGTCGCAGTAGGGTTGCGTGATTAGGGAAATTCTGATCCTGCACTGCCTTCGCGCAATTGGGGAATTGCATCCTGTGCGGGTTCACCGAGGGAGATGATTTGTATGAGGAAGAGCCTCGCGCTCGTGTTCGGGCTGGTGCTGGCACTGATGGTCGCACCGACCGCCAATGCGGCCGTCACGACACTGTTCAACGGGGAGTCATCGCCGTTGACGTGCACCGCCGACCCCGCCCCGCCGTCACCGATCCCGGCCAACAGCCGGTTCTGCGGCGACTATCCGGGCGCCAGCACCGTTGAATCATTCGACGGTACGCCGATCGACGTCTACGTCGCGCTGCCGCCCGACCCCGGCGGCACCGAGACCTCGCGTCCGGCCGTCGGCATCTACCACGGCTGGGGCGGCTCGAAGGTCAACCTCAAGACCGACCCGCTGGCCCAGAACCTGCTGGCCAACGGCTTCATCGTCTTCAGCATCAGCGACCGTGGCTGGGCCAACTCCTGCGGCGGTCCGCACCCCAGCGGTCAGGGCCAGGGCATCAAGTCTCCGCCCTGCAACAACGGCTACATCCACCTCATGCACAACGCATACGAGGTGCGCGACGCCCAGACGATCATGGGCAAGCTGGCCGATGACAAGGAAGACAGCGACACAAACTTCGTCACGCTGCCGAACTTCGGCGCAGCCGGCGGCTCCTACGGCGGCGGCATCAGCGCCGCCCTTGCGATGCTGAAGGACCGCGTGCAACTGCCCGACGGCAGCTACGACGAGTGGGAGAGCCCGGCCGAGGGCCGCGCCCTGATGATCGGTGCCGCCGCCCCGCAGTACACGTGGAGCGACCTCTCGCAGGCGCTGGCGCCCAACGGCACGTCGCTTGACTACGCCAAGTTCAACCCCTACTACGGACCCGACAACACCAACCGCATCGGCGTCAACAAGCAGCAGTGGGTCTACAACCTCTACATGTCGGGTGCCCAGACCGGCTACTACGCGCCGCCGGGCTACGACGCGGGCGCCAACATGATCGGCTGGTACATGCAGCTGACCTCGGGCGGCCCGTTCGACGGCAACGCCAACGTCGCCGCGATGCTGGACGAGATCCAGCAGAACCACAGCTCCTACTACATCCCGATCGACGCCTCGCAGACGCCGGCGCCGATGCTCATCAGCGGCGGCTGGAACGACGACCTCTTCCCGGTCAACGAGTCACTGCGCCTCTACAACAAGGTGCGCGCAGCATCGCCCTCGACGCCAGTAGTCGTCTGGGGTGTTGACGTCGGACACACGCCGCGCTCAAACGGCGACTCGGCCTCACGCGCCGCCGACGTCACCCCGCTGATCGGCACACAGGTCGCATGGATGGCGCGCTACCTGATCGGCGTCCCCGCCCCGTGGCCGCTGGCCGGACTGGGTTTCAACCCGATGGGCGGCGCAGTCGCCACCAGCAGCCAGTGTGGTCCCGGCTCGACGCGCATCGCCGGCAGCCTGACCGTCGCCGACTCGTGGGTTGAGCTTGCAGGCGGCGAGGTCCAGGTCGAGAGCAGCGGTCAGCAGACGATCGAGCCCAACACCAAGCCCGCCGACCAGTTCGTCAGCACCGACTCCTCGCAGGACGTCTGTGACTTCGCCCAGCGCACCGACGACACCGCCGGTGCCGCCGTCTACAAGTCGCAGCCCGCCGGAAGCGGTGGCTACACGATCATCGGCTCGCCGACCGTCGACGCCGTGATGGACGTCACCGGCGAGAACGACCAGGTGATCGCCCGCCTCTGGGACCTCGACCCCTCGGGTACGACGAAGCAGCGTCTGATCTCCCGCGCCATCTACCGCCCCAACGGAGTCGGCGCAGGACCGAGCAACCAGACGTTCCAGCTCAATCCGCAGAACTACCAGATCCCTGCCGGCCACCAGGTCAAGCTCGAACTGCTCTCGAGCGACGCCCCGTACGCACAGAACCCGCGCAACGTCGCGCCGCGTCCGATCGAGGTCAAGAGTCTCAAGTTGGCCCTGCCGGTCAAGGAGGCTGCCGGTGCCGCCGACGGACAGGTCACCGGCGTGACGCCAAAGACGCTGCCGGCCGGCTACGAGATGAACGAAGCGGCGCTGGCCACCGACACGCTGCCGCCGACGACGAGCGACAACGTGCCCGGCACGCTGCAGCAGTCGGTGACGGTCACGCTTGACGCCGTCGACGAAGGCATCAGCGGGATCGCGGCGACCTACTACGAGATCGGCGCGACCCCGGCCACGCCGACCAGCAGCAGCCCCGTCTACGACCCGGCCAACAAGCCGACGCTGCTCGACGGCCAGAAGATCTCGTACTACTCGGTCGACAAGGCCGGCAACAGCGAGACGTCGGTCAAGACCTCGGCCGCAGCCCAGGTCGACTCGACTCCGCCGCCGGCACCGACGCTCGTCAGCGGTCCGGCCGCGACGATCAGCACCAACAGCACCAGCGTCGCCTTCTCCTCACCGGAGCTGGGCATCACGTTCACCTGCTCGCTCGACGGTGCGGCAGCCAGCGTCTGCGGCTCACCGCTGGCGCTCAGCGGCCTCGCCAACGGCGCGCACTCGCTGCGCATCTGGGCGACCGACAGCGTGGGCAACCAGAGTCAGCCGCTGGCGCTCGGATTCACCGTGCGCGGCGCCATCAAGACCAGCGTCAAGATCAGCGGCAAGGCCCGCATCGGGCGCACGGTGACGGCCAAGCCGTCGGCCAAGGCCTTCGGCGCCAAGCTCTCCGGCGTCAAGTACAAGTACAGCTGGAAGGCCGGCAAGAAGCGCATCGGCACGAAGTCGAAGCTGAAGCTGAACAAGAAGTACAAGGGCAAGAAGATCACGGTGACCGTCACCGCAACCCGCTCGGGCTACAGCTCGGGCAAGGCGACCAAGACGGCCACGCGCAAGCTGAAGTAGCGGCCCGGCCGCTACGCGGAGAACCAGGAGTCGACTGCGGTCGGCTCCTGGTCGTCTCCCAGCGCCGCGTCGATCTCGGCCGCGATCTCGCCCAGAGCGTCGGCCGCGAGTTCGTCGTCTGCGGCGTCACCCTCGGCGCGGAAGGCGACCGCCGCGCCAGTCTCAAACTCTCCGGCGCGGTCGAAGACCTCGCGGGCCACGCCCAGTGCGTCGGCCAGGGCCGCGCGGGCGCCGGCGCTGACCGAGCGCGTTGTCTCGGCACCGGCCTCGATCGCTTCGACCCACCTTCGGGCGGCCGAACGATTTGACGCGGATGACTCGAGCCCGCTGCCTTCGAGCACCTTGTCGGCCAACCCTTCGAGCGAGAGACCGGCGTTGCCGCGCCAGGCCGGCATCGCCTGCGGCCAGGTCGTGCGGGCGGCCCGCGCGATCAACTCGCGCGGCACGCTGAGCACGAAGCTGCCGTCGGCGGCGCGCGGGTGGACGGCCTCGTCGCTCATGACGTCGAGCACGGCCTCGATGCCCTCGGCCAGCTCGACGCGCTGGGCGTCGGACTCGGCGCGCAGCAGGTAGTCGGCGGCCTCGGGGGCGGCGCCGGCGTGCAGCGCGTCGACGAACTCGGCCAGCAGTGTTGCGGCGTCGGTCACTTGTCCCGCTCCCTCAGTTTGCGCGTTGCGCGTGAAAAGATCTGGTCCACGTTGGCCGGCGAGATGTCGAGGCGCTCGGCGACCTCCTTGGCCGTGAGGCCGTCGATCCCGCGCAGCACGACGATCTCGGCAGCGCGGTCGTCGAGGTCGAGCACGGCTTCGAGCCGCTCGCGCAGGATCGCGCGGTCCTCGGCGCTGCCGGCGGCGGCGCGGCCGGCGAGCTCGCTGTACTCCTGCTCCTCTGGGTCAAGCGCGTCGGTGAAGTGGCCGGGGTCGACGGGAACCGAGTTGTCGCGATCGTCCTTGCGGATGTAGCTGATGACCTCGAAGTGGATACAGGTCTTGACGGCGTTGCGGAACTCCCCCACCGAGCTGCCGCGCATCTCGCGCAGAAACCGCGCGATGCGCATGAGCACGCGGCCCGTGACGTCGTCGACGGCGCTGCGCTCGACCCAGGCCGAGCCGCTCTGGCGGGTGCCTGCTGCCGTGACGCGCTGGCGCACGAGGTAGTTCTCGCGGATCAGGATCTCTTCGACCACGCGCTCGAAGGCTGCGACGTCGCGCTCGCGCAGCTCGCGCGCGCGGCGCAGCAGAAACGCCAGATCGTCGGCCGTGCGGATGTCTTGACCGGTTTCGATGCGGTGGAGTTTGCCACACGATGGGTGGGTCTGTCGGATCCGGCGTGGTGTGCGCGCGCGCTCAGTCGTCTGCATCATCTTCCTCTGCCGCGAGTTTGAAGCGCCTTCTGACAAGCCGCGCGACGGCTTCCTTGCGGGCGCCGTCAAGGCCCGCCGGCAGGCGTGGAAAGTCACCGGCGTCAAAGCAGCGCGAGACCTCGTCGCTGCCGTGTCCGATGCCCAGCTCTTCACTGATGGCCAGGTGTTGGTTCTGCTCGAGCGCCTGCGACCAGAGGACGTCCAGCAGCGGGCGGTCAACCCCGGGGAAGTCGCCCTTCGAGAGCCGGTAGAGCATCGCCAGCGGGCTGACGTGGAAATCCCGGGCCAGCAGCACGACGTCGGTCATGTCCAGCGGGCGGCCCTCGGGGTTGCGCCGCTCGATCTCGGCGCAGACGGCCTCGATCGGGTGCAGCAGCTCGCTGGCGAAGTAGTTGGCCTGCTGCTCGGCCGGGTCGGCCGTGTCGCGGCCGACGTCCTTGTAGCTCTCGAGCACGGCGCCGTGGCCCAAGAGATGGTGGCCGAGCTCGTGGGCGATCGTGAAGCGCTGGCGCGTCGGAAAGTTGTGTGCCTGGATGAAGATGTAGCTGCGGCGGCCGCGCCTGAGGTAGGCGCCGGCCACGCGGTCGGGCATGTTGAGGATGCAGACAGCCAGACCGAAGTGCGCCTCGACGCAGTCGATGAGATCGCGGTCAAACGGCCTGCTGAGGCTGACTCCGAGCTGCCTGCGCGCCTCGCGCGCGACGGCGACGGCCTCTTGGATATGCGGGTCGGTCAGCTCGGTCACGGGTGCGATGTCGATGCTAAACGTCAGATCGGCCAACGCGTGCGCGGCCAGCAGGGCATGGCAGACATCTCCAGTACCACCGCAGGGGAGCGAGGGCGTCCGCGGCTGTACATCAACCACATAGCCGAGTTCGACTGGCTCATCGCACTCGAGTACGGCCGCGTGGACGAGGGCCAGCGCGATGACGCCTGGACCGGCATCACCGAGAACTTCGGCTACCTCTTTGAGCGCGAACGCTGCGTCGGCTTCAAGCTCATCGGCTTTTCCGAGTTCGACCTCGACGCGCCCGAGCACGAGCCGTTGTGGTCGGGTCCGCGCTTTGACGCGCCCACCCTTGCGCTCTCCAACTGCAGCGCCGGCGAAGTGATCCTGGCCGCACGCGCCCACTACGGCGACCGCTCCTCGACCAACCGCCTCTACTTCAACGCTGCGATCGAGGCTCAGAGCACCGACGAATCCCTGGCCGAGTGGCTGGGCTGCGTCGAGAGCGGCGACTCGATGGCCCACTATGGGCTCGGCATCGCCCTCTACGACCGCGGCGAGTACACGCGCGCCTACACGCACCTCAGGTTCTACGCCACGATTGCCCCGCGCGAGGCCTGGGCGCAGTTCTGGCTGGCGCGCGCGGCGCTGGCGATCGGCGAGCACGCCGAGGCCGGCGCGGCGGCCCGCAAGGCTCAGGCGCTTGGTGGCGACGAGCACCTGTTGCGCTCAATCGATTCGCTGCTCGCGCAACTTTCGGGTCGCTGACCGGTATTTTCATACCTATGCGCTCATTCAAAGTAGTTCTCACAATTGTCTGCTCTTTGTTCCTCTTCTCGGCACTCACGAGCGTCTCCTCGGCAGCCAAGAAGAAAAAGACGACACCCAAGGTCAAGCTGTACACGATGAAGACAGCCACCACCAAGGTGCCCACCCCGTCGCAGAAGAAGTCGGTGCTGCAGCCCAGCCAGTTGATCAACGCCAGATGCAAGAGCGGCTACCTGCCGCTGTCGATCGGCATCTCCAAGGCGATGAGCCCGATGGCCGCACAGGACATCGGCTGGGGCGGCATGAGTGTCTATGTCGACGGCGTCGGCGGCACGGCCAGGAACCAGCTGCAGGCGCTCTGCGTCAAGGGCGGCAGGATCCCCAGCTACATCGGCAAGGCGGTCAAGCTCAGCTCCAGCGGGAGCGGCCTTGCGCTGACGGCCACGCTGAAGTGCAAGAAGGGCACCGTCGCACTGGGTGCGGGCCTCGCCCACGGCCACGCTCCGGCCATCGGCCACTACCGCTCGATGCCGACCGGCGCGCGCACCTGGAGCTACAGCGCCGCCATCGACCAGTACAACGCCGGCATCTACAAGGGTCGCTACAGCCAGCTCGGCTACCCGCGCGCCGCGTGCGTGCGCGCCACCAGCGTCAACCAGGTCGACTTCAAGGGCATCCTCACCGCCGAGGCCCCGACGACCGAGAAGCTCACCTGCAAGAAGGGCCGCGCGCTCGGCTGGGGTGTCGAGCTGATGCCGTTCCGCCGCTACAGCGGCAACGACGGCAGCTGGTACACGCCGATCATCGAGCAGGCCAAGTTCTCGGGCAAGAACGCCATCAAGTTCACGTTCACCCGTGGCGGCCTCTCGGGCTACTCCACCCCCACCGCCGTCAACGCGGCGCTGATCTGCGGCAAGCTGCCCAAGGGCTGAGCCGAACGATGTTCTCTGCCCCAAGGCCGGGCTGCCCAGCAGTCCGGCCTTGGGGCCAGATCTCCGCTCGCGGGCCATGCGCCTGCCGGCGCTCCATGACGCCGTGCCATGCCGCCGCGCCTACCCAGCCCGGGCTATCCTCGGCAGCGTCATGAAGCTCTATGTCTGTTACGGAAAGTTCGACATCCCCTTCCGCGGGCATCCCTGTCACGCCGCCTATGAGGCGCTCGTCGACTCCGGCCACAAGCCCGAGGTCAAGCGCGTCTACGGTTGGGGCAAGTTGCCCGACTGGGCCAATCCCGCGCGCAAGCGCGTGCGCCAGCTGACCGGCGGCAGCAACTGGGTGCCGGTGCTCGAGGGCGACAACGGCGAGCTTCTGGCCGGCAACTCGCGCGACATCATCGACTGGGCGCGCTCGCACCCTGCGCGCTGAAGCCACGCCCGGCTGACAACCCCGGGCGCCACTACTGGTTCAATCGACGGCAATGTCTCGTGATCGGCAGGCCGCGCCAGCAGGGACCAGCGACCAGGCTGGCGCCGGGGGACCGGCGCGCGCCAGCGAACTGATCAGAAGCTGGAGCCGGGCACCGGGCGAGAAGACGCTGGGCAGCTTCATCGACGCGATGGACGCGGCGGGCTTTGCGCTGCTGGTGGTGATCCTGATGGCGCCGACGGCCCTGCCGATCCCGACCGGCGGGCTCACGCACATCTTCGAACTCGCGACTGTGCTGCTGGCGTTGCAGCTGATCGCCGGGCGCCAGGACGTGTGGCTGCCGGCGCGCATCCGACGCGTGCGGCTCGACGGCGGCAACGCCAGCCGCTTCGTCGGCGCCGTAGAACGCTACGTCGGCAAGCTCGAGAAGATCACAAAGCCGCGCGGGCGGATCTTCTTCGGCAACCGCGCCAGCGACGTGCTCTTCGGCTTCGGCGTCCTGCTGGGCACCGTGGCCGCCGCCGTAGCCCCGCCCTTCTCGGGCCTCGACACGCTGCCGGCGCTGGGCGTCGTGCTGCTTGCGCTCTCGGTGCTGGCCAAGGACATCCTCGTGATCTGGGTCGGCGTGGCCGTGATCGCCGCCGGCGTCTTCGCCGAGATCTTCCTGGCCGACCAGGCCGTGAGCCTGATGCGCTCGATCCTCTGAGCACGCCCGGCGCACCCGCCGGCAGAGGCACAGCAGAGGCACGGCAGCGGCCGGCCGCCCGATGGCGCCTCAGCTTCGGCCCAGCGCCCGGCGGCGCTCCTGGCGCAGGAAGCTGATGCCACCCTCGACCTCGCCGCGGACCACGTCGCGCAGCTCGCGCGCGGCGGCGTCGAGGTTCTCGCCGGCGAAGGAGCCAGAGTCGATCGGCTGGCCGAACCAGTAGGAGAGGCGCACCAGGCGCGGGATCATCGTCGGCCCGATGCCGCGCACGATCGAGGGGATCGGCATGCCCGTGAGGCGGCGGAAGCCGCTCGAGGCCAGCCGGTGCAGGCGGCTGCTGTCGTCGAGCACGACGTCGAACATCTCCTCGGCGCCGATGGCGGCGAAGGGCACGATCGGGTAGTCGTGCTCGATTGCCAGGCGCGCAAAGCCGATGCGCTCCTTCCAGATCAACTGGTACTTCTCGCCGCGGCGCTTGTTGGCCTCGCGCGCGCCGCCGGGAAAGACCAGCAGCGGCTCGCCGCGGCGCATGATCTCGGCGGCGTTCTGCGGGGTGCCCCGCACGCCGCCGGTGGCCGTGGCGAACTGCCCCCAGACCGGGATCGACCAGTGCTTGTGGTCGCCCAGGGAGCGCACGGCGATGCCCTTCTCGCGCCACAGCTCGGCCAGCATGAAGCCGACGTCGAGCAGGCCGTAGATCGTGTGGTTGCCGACGAGGAAGATGCGCTGGTCGGTGATGTTCTCAAGCCCGTAGAACTTCGGCCGCGTGATGCGCGCGAACTGGTCCAGGGCGCCGACTGCGAGGTTGATCGCGGCGTCGGGCGCAAGCTCCGGGATCGTGATCGCGCTGTTGGTGGGGGTGCTCGCAGTGCTCATTCTCAGCGGTCCGTCGCAGAAGTTCGCAAGGTGTTGCAGATGTTACGTACCCACGATTGCGGCGAGTGTGCGGCTGGTCACGCACGAACGTCAGGCCGACCAGCTCACGAGCGCTCCCGGCTACCGAGTGGTTACTGACTGGTTGCAAACGCTGGACGTTCGTTCTAACTTCTAACGCATGCAACCTGAAAATTTGCAACATACGAATGTTTCTGCAAATCACTCGGATCAGGCTCGCAGGGGACGATTGTGCATGGCGCTGCTCGGCGCGATGCTGTGTCTTGGCGCGTTCGGCGCGGCCCAGGCCAGCGCAATCTCCTGGTCTGCTCCCGGCGAAATTTCTGCAGCCGGCAGCGCCGACCCGCAGAGCCT
>JBIQMF010000014.1:0-13508 GCA_044463545.1 Solirubrobacterales bacterium | reverse complement strand
GGCGCCAACATGCGCCCGAGCGCGATGAAGGAACTCTTCCCCGACCTCGACCCGTCCGAGTGGCCGGTCTACGGCGAGGTGAAGAAGGACTCGACCTACCTGCTGACCAAGAAGCGGGCCGTCAAGCTCGTCCCGCCGCCGCCGAACTTCCGCAACCACGGCAACTACGTCACCTCGGTCTCCGAGCTGTCGCGTTTCCTGGCCGAGAAGGCCGAGGCGATGGGTGTCTACCTGCTGACCGAGACCAGCGCGATGAAGCTGCTGGTCGAGGAGGGCAAGGTCGTGGGCGTGCGCACGGGCGACCGTGGGCGCGACCGCGAGGGTGAGCCGATGGGCAACTTCGAGCCTGGCGTCGATGTTGTCGCCAAGGCGACGATCATCGCCGAAGGCACGATCGGCCACCTCACGATGGCCGCCACCGAGTTCTTCGACATCCAGCCCGACCAGCCCCAGCGCTACGAGTTGGGCGTCAAGGAGGTCTGGGAGGTCGAGAAGCCGCTCGACCAGGTCATTCACACGATGGGCTGGCCGCTCAGGAAGGGTGCCCGCTACAACGAGTTCGGCGGTTCGTTCATCTACCCGATGGGCGAGGACAAGGTCTGCATCGGCATGGTGATCGGCCTCGACTACACCGACGCCACGCTCTCCTGCCACGACCTGCTGCAGCTCTTCAAGACACACCCGATGGTCAAGAAGATCCTCAAGGGCGGCAAGCGTGTCGCCTGGGGCGCCAAGACGATCCCGTCGGGCGGCTGGTTCTCGATGCCGAAGTCACTTTCGGTGCCGGGCGCCGTGATCACCGGCGACGCCGCCGGCATGGTCAACGTGCCGTACCTCAAGGGCATCCACTACGCGATGCACTCGGGGATCTACGCGGCAGAGGTCATCACCGACCAGCTCAAGGCCGGTTCGGACGACTTCTCCGAGTACGACAAGAAGGTCCAGGGCGGCATCATCGGCGACGAGCTCTACCAGGAGCGCAACATGCGCCAGGTGTTCTCAAAGGGCTTCTTCGTCGGCGGCGCGCTGGCCTCGATGGGCACGATCACCAAGGGTCTTCTGCCCCCGGGTCGCTGGATCGCGCACTCGGACGCTGAAGAGCCGATGTTCATCGGCGACCGCTATGACAAGTACCCGCAGCCCGACAACGAGCTGACCTTCAGCAAGCTCGACTCGGTCTTCGGGAGCGGTAACGCCACGCGCGACAGCGCACCCAACCACATCAAGATCCAGGAGAACGTCCCGCGCGAAGTTGCGCAGACGTGGGTCTCGCTCTGCCCCGCGCAGGTCTACGAGATCCCCGAGGGTGAGCCCGACCACGGCAACGTGAAGGTGCACATCACCCCCTCCAACTGCGTGCAGTGCGGCGCAATCACCGCCAAGGGTGGCCGCTTCACGCCGCCCGAGGGTGGCGACGGCCCGCTCTACCAGATCGTCTGATCGACGGTCTGCCAGACGCAGAGCTGAATCTGAGAGACGCCCCGCCTTTCGTGCGGGGCGTTTTTCGTTTTCGCTCCTTGCAGGGCGTAGGATCTGCCTCAGCCCCGCAACATTGCCGGTGTCTGGAGGGTTATCTGATGCAGATGGAGTTGCTCACACGACCGCTGAAGGTTTGGCTTTTCGCCGCGCTTGCATTTGCGCTGGTGCCGGTCGGTGCTGCCGCTGCGTCGCCGAGCGCCGCTGCGGCCGCCGGCGCGCAGGCGACGACTGCCGCAGTGAAGCTGCCCGCAAGCGTGAAGGTGAAGGCCTGCCGTAGCAACGCCTGGTACTCCTCGCGGGAGATCACCTTCCGCACACGCATGTGGCGTCTGTCGACGGGCGTCGGGGAGAAGCTCGAGGTCAAGGTCGAGATCCAGCGCAAGCTCAACGAGGACAAGCGCTACAAGCGGCTGAAGATCGACGCCCTGAGCAAATCGACGCAGTCGAAGGATCCGGCGGCCACGATCTACCAGCGCGACGTCACCTTGCGAGAAGTGGAGACGGCCGCCCGCTACCGCGCAAAGACAACCTTCCGCTGGCGCGACGCGGCGACCGGCAAGACACGCCACAAGCGCGTCGTCACCTCAAAGCCCTGCCGCCAGAAGACGACGCTGCCGAAGCTTTCGATCTACGGCGCAGCCTCGCGTCATGAGGACGACAACGATGCTGCGTCGGGGTTCGATGGACCCACGTGGACCTACGCCGTCACGGTCGCAAACACAGGCCGCTCCGAGGCGATCGACGTTCCCGTCGGAGTGAGCACCGACGGGAGTGACCCGTACATCGGCAAGATCGATTCGATCGGTCCGCGCCAGAACGCCAGCATCGCGATCAAGGCGCCCGCCTGCCGCGAGGTCGTCGAGCTCCAGATCGACCCCTTGGGCTCGCTCAAGCGGCTCGTCTCCGCGACGCGCAAGAGTCTGACCGCTTCAAACTGCTGACCGTCTATCCTTCCGCGGACCATGAAGACCGAGATCCACCCCGAATACGTCGAGGCCCGAGTCACCTGCAGCTGCGGAAACGCCTTCGTGACCCGCTCGACCAAGCCAGAACTTCACGTCGAACTCTGCTCTGAGTGCCACCCGTTCTACACCGGCAAGCAGAAGCTGGTCGACACCGGTGGACGCGTCGAGCGCTTCCAGCGCCGCGCTGCCAAGAAGGCGCGCTAGGCCCAAAAGCCAGGAGGCGTCGGCGATGTCCGACAACGTCATCGCCGAGCCGAACGTAGAAGCAGCCGAGCGCGACCACCAGGTCGAGCACGCTGGCGTGCACCGTGGCTCGGGCGGGCTCTCGGCGACGCGAGACGCGCCGGTCGGCGGCCAGGCCGTGATCGAAGGCGTGATGATGCGCGGCATCAAGCACTGGGCCGTCGCGGTCCGGCTTGAAGACGGCACGATCGATACCGAGGTCCACGAGTTCGAGAGCGCCGTCAAGCGCAACCGCTTCTACAAGCTGCCGATCGTGCGCGGCGTCGTTGCCCTGGTCGAGTCGATGGGCATCGGCATCCGGGCGCTCGGCATCTCGGCCAACAAGCAGATGGGCGAGGAGGAGGAAGAGCTCGGCGGCTGGACGTGGGCCGCGACCGTCGCCTTCAGCCTGCTCTTCTCGATCGGCTTCTTCTTCCTGCTGCCGCTAGGGATCATGAGTCTGATCCGCGGCGAGAGCGGCGGCGACCTCGAGTTCGTGCTCTTCGAGAAGGTGCTGCGAATCATCATCTTCATCGCCTACCTCTGGGTGATCTCGCTGCTGCCCGACCTGCGGCGGGTCTTCGAGTACCACGGCGCCGAACACAAAACGATCTTCAACTACGAAGCCGGCCTGCCGCTGACGCCCGAGAACGCCGGCAGGTTCACGCGCTTCCACCCACGATGCGGCACCAGCTTCCTGCTGCTCGTCTTCATCGTCTCGATCTTCGTACTCGTGCCGCTGGGGCGCCCGGAGTGGTACATCCTCTACCCGTCGCGCGTCCTGGCAGTGCCGATCGTCGCCGGCCTCGCCTTCGAACTGATCAAGCTGATCGGCAAGCACCGCACCAAGGGCTGGGCCCGCGCGATCATGTGGCCCGGCTTGCAACTGCAGCGCCTGACCACCCGCGAGCCCTCACCCGAGCAGCTGGCCGTGGCCATCGCCTCCCTCGAAGCAGTGCTCGAGCGCGAAGACCCGCGCTCGGGTAGTGCTGAGGACGAGGTCGGCATGGACATCGTCGCCTGAGCCATCCCGCCGCACCGCATCCCTCAGCGCCGCCCTGGCGTGGCCCTGGCCCTCAGGGCCAGGTCTGAGCCACGTTGGCGTCAGGAATCAGACGCGCTGCGCGGCCGAAGAGGCGTGCCAGGCGTGGAGGGACAATTGATCTGTAGTCAGTGCGGCTCTGAGAACGAGGTGAAGGGCGGCTTCTCGTTCGGCTTTGATGGCGACGGCTTCGGCTATCGGCAGTACGCCTGCGGCGAATGCGGCGTTTTGCGTTCGCGGGGCGAGGACATGTCGCTCGGCGAATCCGACGCGCCCTCGCAGAAGCGACCGCCTCGCTGTCCGAAGTGCCGAAAGACGACGACCCCTTGGCTGGTACCCGAGCAGGCGCGCGAGGAGCACGATGACCTGTTCGGGATGGGCGGAATCAGCCACGAGTGGTGCGGGGGTCCATGCCCGAGGTGCGGCGCGCCTTACGAACCCGACGATTTTCAGACAACTTGTCTCTGGGACTGAGCCCCGCTAGATTGCCCGTCAACAGTGCACGCCGTCGACACCACCAAAGAGGCCCAGAGGGCCGAGCTGCACAAGACGATCTGGCGTATCGCCAACGACCTCAGGGGCAGCGTTGACGGTTGGGACTTCAAGGCCTACGTGCTGGGCTTGTTGTTTTATCGCTTCATCTCGGAGAACCTGACCCACTTTCTCAATCAGCACGAGCACAGTCTCGGAAACAAAGACTTCGACTACGCCGCCCTGACTGACGACGAAGCTGAATACGGGCGCACGGAGACCGTCGAGGAAAAGGGGTTCTACATCCTGCCCTCCGAGCTCTTCGCCAACGTGCGCAAGGTTGCTGCGTCGGACGAGAATCTCAACGAGCGCATGGCGGCGGTCTTCCGCGACATCGAGGGCTCGGCTGTGGGTACCAAGAGCGAGTACGACCTCAAAGGGCTGTTCCAGGACCTCGACGTGAACAGCCCGCGACTCGGCAACACGGTCGCCGAGCGCAACAAGAAGCTCGTCAAATTGCTCGATGCGATCGGCGACCTCGACTTCGGCTCGACGTTCGACGAGCACACGATCGACGCCTTCGGTGACGCCTACGAGTACCTGATCGGCATGTTTGCGTCCACCGCAGGCAAGTCGGGAGGCGAGTACTTCACCCCGCAGGAGGTCAGCGAGCTGCTTGCGCGCATCACCGTCGTCGGCAAGACCGAGGTCAACAAGGTCTACGACCCGGCCTGCGGCTCGGGCGCCATGCTCCTGAAGTTCGCCAAAGTCCTCGGCAAGGACAACGTGCGGCAAGGCTTCTTCGGCCAGGAGATCAACCTCACGAGTTACAACCTCAGCCGCATCAACATGTTCCTGCACGACATCAACTTCGAGAAGTTCGACATCGCGCACGGGGACACGCTGATCGAGCCGGCGCACGACGACGATGAACCGTTTGAGGCGATCGTTTCCAACCCGCCCTACTCGACCAAGTGGGAGGGCGACGCGAACCCGCTGCTGATCAACGACCCGCGCTACGCGCCGGCCGGGATGTTGGCACCCAAGAGCAAGGCCGACCTCGCCTTCACGATGCACATGCTCAGCTGGCTGGCGGTCAACGGCACCGCGGCGATCGTCGAGTTCCCGGGCGTTCTCTACCGCGGCGGCGCAGAGAAGAAGATCCGCAAGTACCTGATCGACAACAACTTCGTCGACGCGGTGATCCAGCTGCCGCCGGACCTCTTCTTTGGAACAACGATTGCGACTTGCGTGATCGTGTTGAAAAAGTCGAAGAGCGACAACCAGACCCTCTTCATCGACGCAACCAACGATTTCGTCCGCGTCGGCAACAAGAACAAGCTCTCAGAGGAGAACCGCCAGAAGATCCTCGATGCGTTCACCAACCGCGAACCGATTGATCACTTCGCTGTCCTCGTGGACAATGTCGAGGTTGCGGAGAACGACTACAACATCGCGGTCACGAGCTATGTCGAGCAGCCCGACCTTCGCGAGGAGATCGACATCGAGAAGCTGAACGCGGAAATCGCTGAGGTCGTGGCGAGGCAGATTGAGCTGAGAGCGGAAATCGACTCGATTGTGTCAGCGCTTTGACGGGCCTCCTGAATCAACTGCTCGCCAAGCATTGCCCAGATGGGGTGGAGCACAGGGCGCTCGGAGAAGTCGGGACGTTCATGCGCGGGAATGGCCTTCAGAAGAAGGACTTTGTCGAGAGCGGAGTTGGGTGTATTCATTACGGCCAGATCTACACGGTTTACGGAACCAGTACCGACCGGACGATCTCGTTTGTGTCGTCAGAGCTTGCTGAGACCTTACGTTCGGCGAAGCCAGGGGACTTGGTGGTGACGACTACGAGCGAGAATCTCGATGACATCGGTAAGGCCGTTGCCTGGCTCGGCGATCACGAGATCGCGATTGGCGGACACTCTTGCTCGTATTCGCACGAAATGGATCCGCTCTACGCGGCGTACCTATTCCAGACCGCCGACTTCGGCCGACAGAAGCGGAAGTTTGCGAAAGGGACAAAGGTGAAGGAACTCTCCGCCAAGGATCTGGCAAAGATCCTGGTCCCGGTTCCACCACGAGTAATTCAAGAAACGGTCTCCGAGACGCTCTGCAAAATGGAGAAGCTTCAGTCCGAGTTGGAGTCCGAGTTGGACTTGCGTATTCGCCAGTACGAGTACTACCGGGATCAGCTTCTGACCTTCCCTGAATCGACGGGGGGGGGTCTCCAATGGATGACCTTGAGTGACGTTGGAACGTTCACCCGGGGTCGGCGTTTCGTCAAGGACGACGTCGTTTCCGACGGAGGCATCGGGAGCATTCACTACGGCGAGATCTATACGCGCTACGGGGTGGCCGCGACGACGCCGCTGACTCGAATTCGACAAGACCTCGCACCGACCTTGCGTTATGCCTCGCAGGGTGACGTCGTTATCGCAACTGTGGGTGAGACAGTCGAGGATGTGTGCAAGGCAGTTGCGTGGCTGGGTGAAGAGGAGGTCGCCGTCCACGACGATTGCTTCATTCTCCGGCACACGCTGAATCCAAAATTCGTTTCTTACTACTTCCAGACCGCAAGGTTCAACGCGGAGAAGGTCAAGTATGTGACCCGTGCCAAGGTGAAGCGCATGTCAAGTGAAAGTCTCGGAAGGCTTTCGATTCCGGTTCCGTCTGAAGGCGAACAGGCCCGAATCGTCTCAATCCTCGACAAATTCAACACCCTCACCACCGACTTAACCGCCGGCCTCCCAGCCGAGATCGCGCTGCGCGGCAAGCAGTACGAGTACTACCGCGACATGCTGCTGACCTTCCCAGAGCTCGCCGAAGCCGCTTGACAGTAATGGGCTCGCGCGCTACGCTGTGCTACATGGAAGCATCACGTCGCAAAGAGCAGTCCAACAGGATTCCTCACCGTGAGTTGCGCAACAACAGCGGCGAGGTGATTCGACGCGCGCAGGCGGGTGAGTTGCTGGTGATCACAAACAATGGTGAGCCCGTGGCAGACCTCGGCCCACATTCGGAGACGCCGCTGGAGTCCATGCGTCGTCGCGGCAAGACGATCCCGGCGAAGGCATCGCTGGCGGATCTGAAGATGCCAACCCGCGTTCTCAGCCGCAGCTCGGCGGAGATCGTGGACGACCTTCGCGGTCCGTGGTGATCGCGTCGTATTTCGACACCTCGGCGGCCATGAAACTCATTGGCGTGGAGGCGGGATCGGCGGAGCTGGTTGAGTACTTGCGAAACGAGCCTGACCGTCGACTCGTTTCATCGCTCCTGTTGCACACTGAGCTTCATTGTGCCGTAGGTAGGAGCAACGAAGAGATTCCGAGATCCGAAGTTGAATCAGTGCTCGATCAGGTGGAGCTCATCGAACTCGAACGGATCGACCTCCTGAATGCTGGTGGGTATCCGCCCCTTCGTTCACATGATGCGATCCACCTGGCTGTTGCATTGCGGTTCGAGGTCGACGAGATGATCACCTACGACAAAGAACTCGCCGATGCCGCCCAACGTCGCGGCATAAAGGTGATCGCCCCGGGACAGAGTTGACCGCCGACCAGCTCCCACCCAGGTACGAGCCGATCGCCGTCACCGACGAGTCGACGGTGGTCTCTGAGTTTTCGCACGAGGCCGCAACCGAGGTCGGATATCAGAGTGAGGCCGCGCTAGAGAACGAGCTGATCGCGACGCTCGAAGGGCAGGCCTATGAGCGCCTGCTCATCACCAGCGAGGACGATCTTCTCCTCAACCTGCGTAAGCAGCTCGAACTGCTCAACGGGATCGAGTTCACCGACGCGGAGTGGTCACGCTTCTTCACCAGTTGCGTCTCTGGCGAGAACGAGGGGATCGTCGAGAAGACTCGGCGTATCCAGATTGACCCGATCCAGGTCCTTGAACGCGACGACGGCACAGTCAAGAACGTCAGGCTGATCGACCAGAAGAACATCCACAACAACCGTCTTCAGGTGATCAACCAGTACGAGTCCGAGGGCGCCCGCGCCACGCGATACGACGTCACGATTCTCGTCAACGGTCTGCCGCTTGTGCACATCGAACTCAAGCGCCGCGGCGTCGCCATCCGCGAGGCCTTCAACCAGATCAACCGCTACGGCCGTGACAGCTTCTGGGCCGGCACAGGGCTCTTCAACTACGTGCAGCTCTTTGTGATCAGCAACGGGACGCACACGAAGTACTACTCGAACACCACGCGCGAGCACCACATCGATGAGGTCAAGCGGCGCAAATCGAAGAAGCAGTCCTCGCACAGCTTCGAGTTCACGAGTTGGTGGGCAGACGCCAGCAACAAGCCGATCGCGGACCTGATCGGATTCACCAAGACCTTCTTCGCCAAGCACACGCTGCTGAACATCCTCACGCGCTACTGCGTCTTCGATGTCGACGAGAACCTGCTGGTGATGCGGCCGTACCAGATCGTCGCCGCCGAGCGGATCCTCCAGCGCGTCACCACCTCCACCAACGCGAAACAACTCGGGAAGATTGCGGCCGGCGGCTACATCTGGCACACCACCGGGTCGGGCAAGACTCTCACCAGCTTCAAGGCGGCGCAGCTCGCCTCGCGTATGGATGAGGTCGACAAGGTGCTCTTCGTGGTCGACCGCAAGGACCTCGACTACCAGACGATGCGCGAGTACGACCGCTTCGAGAAGGGGGCGGCCAACTCGAGCAAGTCAACGCGCGAACTCGCGGCACACCTGTCGGACCCCGACCGCTCGATCGTGATCACGACGATCCAGAAGCTGAGTCGTTTCATTGAGCAGAACAAGGGCCACGACGTCTACAGCGGCCACATCGTGCTGATCTTCGACGAGTGTCACCGCAGCCAGTTCGGTGAGATGCACACCGCGATCACGAAGGCCTTCAAGAACTACAACCTCTTCGGCTTCACGGGCACGCCAATCTTCCCGCAGAATGCAGCTTCGGGCGGCAACGTCCAGCTGCGAACCACCGAGCAGGCCTTCGGGGAGAGACTCCACACCTACACGATCGTCGACGCCATCAACGACAAGAACGTGCTGCCCTTCCGCGTCGAGTACCACAACACGATTCGCACGGGCGACAGCGTCAGCGAGATCGAGGTCGAGGGGATCGACACTGAGGAGGCGATGTTGGCGCCCGCGAGGCTGCGCCTGATCGTCGACTACATCCTCGATCACTTCGACCAGAAGACCAAGCGCAACTCGACGTATCGCCTCGGCGACAAGCGCGTGTCCGGCTTCAACTCGCTCTTCGCGACCCAGTCGATCAAGGCCGCCAGGGCTTACTACGAGATCTTCAACCAGCAGCAGACGGAACGCCAGAAGTCCGATCCGACGTTCAAGCCGCTGAAAGTCGGGATGATCTTCAGCTTCGCGCCGAACGAGGCCGAGCCCGACGGCATCCTGGGCGAAGAGAGTTTTGAGACCGACGCGCTCGACATGGGCTCGCGCGATTTTCTGGACACGGTCATCGAGGACTACAACCGTATGTTCGGCACGTCGTACGACACTTCTGCCGATCAGTTTCAGAACTACTACAAGGACTTGTCGGCAAGGCTCCGCAACCGCGAGCTTGATCTGGTGATCGTCGTGAACATGTTCCTCACGGGCTTTGACGCGACGACGCTCAACACGCTGTGGGTCGACAAGAGTCTGCGGCAGCACGGCCTGATCCAGGCCTTCTCCCGCACCAACCGCATTCTCAACTCGGTCAAGGCCTACGGCAACATCGTCTGCTTCCGTGACCTGCAGCAGGCGACCGACGAGGCGCTCTCGCTCTTCGGCAACAAGGACGCTGGCGGCATCGTGCTGCTGCGCCCGTATGGCGAGTACCTCGAGGAGTACGACGCAAAGCTTGCAGAGCTTCGCGAGGTCTACCCGCTCGGCGTTTCGATCGTCGGCGAAGAGGCGCAGAAAGAGTTCGTCGCGCTTTTCGGGCTGATCCTGCGCCTGCGCAACATCCTCACCTCGTTCGACGAGTTCGCGCACGAAGATGTGATGTCACCGCGTGAGCTTCAGGACTACCAGAGCGTCTACCTCGACATCCACGCCGAGATCCGTGTGCAACGCGAGGCGGAGAAGGAGTCGATCCTCGACGACATCGAGTTCGAGATCGAGCTCGTCAAGCAGGTCGAGGTCAACGTTGACTACATCCTCATGCTCGTGAAGCGCTTCATCGAGGCGGGCGAAGGGGGAGACGAGGAAGTCCGTGCCGAGATTTCGCGCGCGGTCGATTCGAGCCCGTCGCTGCGAAACAAGAAGGACCTCGTCGAGGCGTTCGTGGACTCGGTCTCTGTCAACACCGACATCGAAGAGGGCTGGCGACGCTTCATCGAGGGCAAGCGTGCGGTCGAGCTTGACGCACTGATTGCCGACGAGAAGCTCGACCCGGAGGCCACACGCAAGTTCATCGAGGCAGCCTTCCGCGATGGCGAGGTCGCAAGCTCGGGCACAGCGATCACGGCCGTGCTGCCCAAGGTGAGCCGCTTCTCCGCCGACGGCGACTACGGCGCGATCAAGCAGCGAGTGGTCGAGAAGCTCCGCGCGTTCTTTGAGCGCTACGTCGGCCTCGCGTAGCTCGCGCGCCCGCGCCTAGACTCACCCCCGCAATGATCACCCAGCTTCTGGACCAGATACAGCAGCGCTTTGCCGATGTGCAGGCGCAGATGAGCGACCCTGAGGTGATCGGTGATCGTCAGAAGTACGCCGAGGTCGGGCGGGCCTTCCGGCAGCTTGAACCGGCCAATGACCTTGCCGTCGAGTACCGCCGCGTGCAGTCGGACATGGAGGGCGCCGAGGAGCTCGCCGGCGAAGACCCCGAGTTCGCCGAGCTCTACGAGACGAGCAAGGTGCGCCTCGCGGAGCTCGAAGAAGAGATCCGCATGGCGATGGTCGAGCGCGACCCCAACGACGACAAGGACGTGATCATCGAGCTCAGGCCCGGCGCGGGCGGCGACGAGGCTGGGCTCTTTGCCGGCGACCTCTACCGCATGCTCAGCCGCTACGCCGAGAACCGCGGTTTCAAGCCCGAGCTGATCGAGGCCGACGACGGCGGGCACTACACCTTCTCCGTCAAGGGCGACGGCGCCTACAGCGTCTTCAAGTACGAGGGTGGCACCCACCGCGTGCAACGCGTCCCCGAGACCGAGTCCCAAGGCCGCATCCACACTTCCACCGCAACTGTGGCCGTGATGCCCGAGGCCGACGAGGTCGACGTGCAGATCGACCAGAACGACCTGCAGATCGACGTCTACCGCTCCTCGGGCCCCGGTGGTCAGTCGGTCAACACGACCGACTCGGCCGTGCGCATCACGCACAAACCGACCGGCGTCGTCGTCGCCATGCAGGACGAAAAGTCGCAGCTGCAGAACCGCGAGAAGGCGATGCGCGTGCTGCGCGCGCGCCTCTACGAGCGCGCGCTCGAAGAACAGCAGGCGGCCGAGGCCGCCGAGCGTAAGGCCCAGGTCGGCACCGGCGACCGCTCGGCCAAGATCCGCACCTACAACTTTCCGCAGGGCCGCGTGACCGACCACCGCATCAAGCTGACGGCGCACAACCTCGACGCGGTGCTGGGCGGGGAGCTCGATGAGTTCACCGCGGCGCTGCAGGCCGACGAGAAGCGACGCACACTCGAAGCCCAGGCCCAGGGGGCGGATCGGCCGTCGTGAGCGCGCGCTCGCTGATCGACGCCGCAGCTGCGCGCCTCGCCGCGGCAGGGGTCGAGACGCCGCGCCTGGACGCCGAACTCCTGCTGGCCGCCGCCGCCGGCGTCACGCGCTCAGAGATCGTGGCCGGGATCGTCGACCCGGTCGCCGCAGAGGAGACCTACGAGGCCTGGGTCGAGCGCCGCGAAGCGCGTGAGCCCTTGGCCTACATCACCGGCAGCCAGGGTTTTCGTCGCATCGAGCTGGCCGTCGACACGCGCGTGCTGATCCCGCGCCCGGAGACCGAGTTGCTCGTTGCCGTGGTCAAGACCGGGCGACCCTGCGGGATCCTCGACGTCGCAACCGGCAGTGGTGCCGTCGCGCTTGCCCTGGCCGACGAGTTGCCCGACGCGACGATCGTGGCGTCGGATGTCTCGCCCGCCGCGCTCGAGCTCGCGCGCCAGAACGCTGAAGCGCTGGGCGCCGGGAACGTCAGCTTCGTGGAGTCCGACCTGCTGGACGCGGTGGCGGGCACCTTTGACGCCATCGCCGCAAACCTGCCGTACGTGGAGGCGGGGGAGCTGGCGACCCTGCAGCCGGAGGTCGCCCGCTACGAGCCGCACCTGGCGCTCGACGGCGGCGCCGACGGCCTCGACCTCGTCAGGCGCCTGGCCGCGCAGGCGCCGGCCCAGCTTGCGCCCGGCGGCCTGCTGGCGCTGGAGATCGGCATGGGGCAGGCTGCCACCACCGCCGGGATCCTCGCTGACGCCGGTTTCAGAGAGATTGAGATCCACAAAGACCTCGCCGAGATCGAGCGGGTCGTAACAGGAAGGACGCCGCGATGAGTCTGATCACCCCGGAGCAGGCAGCACAGTTCGAGACGACGATCGCCGAGGGCGGCATCGCTGTCTTCCCGACCGACACGCTCTACGGGATCGCCTGCGACCCCGACAATGCCGCGGCCGCGCGCCGCATCCACGAGCTCAAGGGCCGCCCGCCCGAGAAGCCCTCTGCCGTGCTCTACTTCAACCTCGAACGCCTGCTCGAAGACCTCGCGGGCGACTTCGACGCGCCCACCCTGAACCTCGTCGAGCGGCTGTTTCCGGGCCCGTACACGTTGGTGGTGGCAAACCCGCAGCGACGCTTCGCTCCGGCCTGCAGCGGTGCGCCCGAGAAGCTGGGCCTGCGCGTGCCTGAGTTCAGCCAGTACATCGACGCGCTCAGCGCCATCAGCCTGCCGGTCATGCAGACCAGCGCAAACCCCAGCGGCGCGGCCGACCCCACGGCGCTCGAGGACGTCGATGCGTCGATTCTTGACGGCGTCGACCTGGCGCTCGACGGCGGCGTGCTGCTGGGCTACGGCTCGACGGTGGCCGACGTCTCCGAGCTGGCCGAGGGTCGCTGGCGCCTGCTGCGCGCACAGATGCCGCGTACGACCGGGCGCGTGCAGGAGCTGATCGGATTTGAGCCCGAGCCAGCCTGAGCTTCAGCCGGCCTGAGCCCGAGCCGGCCTCGGCGCGGCGGGCCAGATTGCTGCCGGGCGCTTCAGGAATCGCAATCTGATCCGATAAGGGCATTACGCAATTCTGCGTGCAGCCTGCGCAGACGGGGGACTCGAGATGGACCAATCGATCGTCAACTACATCGCCGCCGGCGCTGCCGTGCTGGCAGCCGTGATCGGGATCCT
>JBIQMF010000013.1:0-13581 GCA_044463545.1 Solirubrobacterales bacterium | reverse complement strand
CGTCGATACGCTTGGCATGCCCGGCCAGCGCCTCGTCGACGGAGTTGTCGACGATCTCGTAGACGAGGTGATGCAGACCACGCGGCCCCGTCGAGCCGATGTACATACCCGGGCGCTTGCGGACGGCCTCGAGCCCTTCGAGGACGGTGATGTCCTCGGCGCCGTATTCGGCGCTGCCCTGCTTCTTCTCCTGCGCATCAACAGGCGCAGCCTGACCGATCTCTGGGCCGTTCTTGTCAACTTCTTCAGCCATGAAACTCCTCAACTCAGGTCATGAGAACGCCGGCGTCTGCACGCCGGCGACCAGGTGCTCGAAATGACCTTTCTCAGTCCCTTGAGGTTAGCAGTCGGGGCGGCGGAAATCGGCCTTTGACACCGGCGCAAACCCGCATGGTTATGCGGAAAACGACGATTATGTGAAGTTCTTCAACGAATTACGAACTTCAGCTCCGACGGAGCACTTTCGCCGAGCGAATCTGCCAACTTTCTGAGCAGTTCGGGCTTCATCATTTCGAGCTCGTGAGCAACCATCGAATCACTGCACGCGAAGGTCACCACCCCGGCGCGCTCGGAGACCGGCTGGGCCCATCTGGCGACGGTCTCGCCGACTGCATCGGGCCAGGCCGACTGGACCCGGGCGATCGCGGTCTGCGGTTCGATTGCGCCGGTCAGCCCCTTCAGCACGTCACCAATCGATTCGAAGTCACGTCGTCTTGCCATCAGCAGGGGCTGACCGCTCAGACGGCCGCCGTCACCTCACCTCCGGAAACCTCGAGCACAACGTCGACCGGTGCAGAGCTCGGCACGTGTTCGATCTCGGTCGTCGTGATCAGCACCTGCCCGATGCGTGCGACGTGTTCTACGAGCAGGGCCCGCCGCGTCGCGTCGAGTTCACTCATCACGTCGTCGAGCAGGACCAGCGGCGCGCGGGCGGTGAGACGCGCGATGGCGGAGCACTCGGCCAGGAGCAACGCCAGCAGTCCGATGCGTTGCTGACCCTGCGATCCGTAGGTGCGCAGCTCGCGGCCGTCCTGACGGATCACAAGCTCGTCGCGGTGTGGCCCGAAGGTTGTGAAACCGCGCCGCAGGTCCACATCTCGGCGCTCGGCCAGGGCCGCGACATATGCCGCTTCATCGTCGGGGTCGACGTCGGCGACGGTGCGGTAGCGAAGGTCAGGCGCGGGGGTGAGCCCGAGCTCGGCGCCGAGCACAGAGAACTGCTCATTGATCTCGTCCACGGCAGCGCGGCGGTCGGCGATGAGCGCACGCGCCGTACGGGCCAACTCACGGTCCCAAACGTCGAGGCTGCTGCGCTCGCCGGCGCGCGCCAGCAGCGCATTGCGCTGGGCCAGTGCCTGTGCGTAGGCACGCCGCGCAGCGCGCCTCGCCGGCCACAGCGCCGCCACGAACTGGTCGAGGTGACCGCGGCGGGTGCCCGGGGCTCCCTTGATGAGTTCGAGGCGGTCCGGCATGAAGACCGCTGCCGGCGGCCGCCAGGTGAAGGGTTCGAGCGACTCCACAGCAGCGCCGTCGGCAAACAGGCTGCGGCCTACTTTGCGGTCGACGGCGACGGCGATCGTGTGCGGCTGCTCGTCTTCGACCCCTTCAGCCTCAACTCGAGCCACAGACTCTCCGAAGCGGATGGCCTGGGTGTCGATGTGTGTTCGGCAGGACCTGCCGACACATCCGAAGTAGAGCGCCTCGAGCAGATTCGTCTTGCCGGCGCCGTTGTCGCCGGTCACGACACTGACGCGTCTACCCAGTGCAACTTCGGCGCGCTCATAGCTGCGGAAGTTTCTCAGCGAGAGGCGCTCGAGAATCACTGGTGCGCCCGGTACGCGGCGGACCTCAGGTGTTGAGCCTGATCGGCATCACGAGGTACATGAACTCCTCGTCGTCGCCGGCGACGATCAGACCCGGCCTGAAGGCACTGATGAGCTTGAACTTGGCGCGCTCGGTGTGGGCGCTGTCAAAGCCGTCACGCAGAAAGTCCGGGTTGAATCCGATCTCAAGCGGCTCGCCTGAGAAGTCTGGCGCCGGCAGCGACTCGCGCGCCTCGCCGATGTCAGTCGTCTGAGCCGAAACCTCAAGTTCACCCTCAGAGAGCGACACCTTCAGTGGTGTGTTGCGCTGGGCCAGCAGGCTGACGCGCTTGACGGCGTCGTGCAGCTCGGCGACATCGATGTCGAGGACGTGCTCGTAGCTGTCTGGCAACAGTTGCTCAAAGTCTGGGAACTGTCCGTCGATGAGTCGCGAAACGAGCAGCGTCTGGCCAGCGGTGAAGGCAATCTGGCGCTCAGAGAGTGTGATGTTGATGGCGTCGTGTCCATCGGCGACACGTGTGGCCTCCTGCAGCGCGCGGGCTGGAACGTTCGCCTCGATGGGGGTGGCCACGGCCGGGTCGATCTTTGTTGTCCGAACCGCCAGGCGGTAGGAGTCGGTCGCCACCGAGCGCAGCTTGTCGCCGTCGACCGAAAGCAGGATGCCGGTCAGATGTGGACGCGTCTCGTCGCGCGAAGCGCTGCGCGCGACCTGCTCGATCGTCTCCGTGAACTCGCCGACCGGCAGTGACACCGTCGAGCCTTCGATCTCCTGGATCTCAGGAAAGTCTTCGGCGCTCAAAAGGCGCAGTTTGAAGGAAGCAGATCCGCACTCGAGCTGCAGCTGGTTGTCCTCGCCGACGACGAGCGTGATGTCGCCGGCCGGGAGCTGACGCGCAACATCGGCCAGAAGGCGGCCTGGGACGACAAGCTCGCCGCCCACCTCTACCTCGGCCGCGACCTGTGAGCGCAGTGAGAGATCGCCGTCGGTCGCCAACAGGGTCAGCGCACCGGTCACGGCCTGCAGCTTGACGCCGGCAAGTGCCGGGATGATCGAGCGTGTCGAGACGGCGCGGCCGACGATGGCCAGGGCGTCGACGAAGACCGCGCGATCGATTGTCAGCCGCATCCCAGTTGTCGTCTCGGAATTCAAATCAGTTGAGGTCTGTTGGTGTTGTTCGTTTGATCGTGTGGACAGAACCGGCAAACACGCTCAGGCAGCGGGATTGCGCTGGGCTGTCCGTCCCGGCTTGTGGACGGCCGTACTGGCGTCGTGGATGACTGCCTTGAGACTATCCACAGTTGCGGCAGCAGTGTGGTCTGTACGCCGGGCCTTGCGCACGCGGTCACGCGCGTGTGAAACGGTCGAGTGGTCACGGTTGAAGGCCGCGGCGATCGTCGGCAACGACTGACCGCTGTATTCGCAGGCCAGGAACATCGCGATCTGTCGCGGCCCGGTGATGCGGCGCGTGCGCGATGAGCCGAGCAGTTCCTCGACCGTGAGGTCGAAGTGGGTCGCCACGGCACTTGTGATCTTCTCGATCGGGACGTGTTCGGCCGGCCGCGGGGTGCCCCCGTCGTCTGCGCTGTGCGGGTGCAGGGAGTCGAGCAGCTCATCAACGAGCTCGCGGGTCACGGCGACGCCGCGCATCGAGGCATAGGCGCTGACACGGATGAGCGCGCCCTCGAGTGAGCGGACATTGGCCGGGGTGCGTTCGGCGATGCGGTCGAGCGCCAGGTCGTCGTCGAGTGGGATGTTGTCGACGCGGATGCGCTTGCTGAGGATGGCTCTCCTGAGGCGCGAGTCGGGCCGATCGATCTCAACGACCATGCCGGACTCGAAGCGTTCGCGCAGGCGGTCGGCCAGGCTGTTGAGTTCGCTCGGGGTGCGGTCGCAGGTGATGACGAGTTGGCGGCCGGACTCGTGCAGTTGATTGAAGGTGTGGAAGAACTCTTCCTCGGTCTTGACCTTGTTCTGGAGGAACTGCACGTCGTCGATGAGGAGCACATCGGTGCGGCGCAGATCCTCTTTGAAGTCGTGGATCGTGTTGTTGCGCAGCACACTGCGGAAGATCGCGGCAAAGTTCTCGGCCGTCATGTAGCGGACCGACAGTTCGGGACCCTGGCTTGTGAGGAAGTTGCCGATGGCGTGCAGCAGGTGGGTCTTGCCGACGCCGGGCGCGCCATAGATGAAGAGTGGGTTGAAGGCCTGTGCCGGTTGCTCGGCGACCGACAGCGAGGCGGCGTGCGCCATGTGGTTTGAGTGTCCGATCACGAACTGGTCGAAGGTGTGGCGCGGGTTGAGCGGCGAGCTGTGCCATTCGGGTGAGCTCGCCGGCTGCGACTCGACGTCAGCGGCTTCGACAAACTGCTCTGAGAAGCTGAGCTCGAGCGGCCTGCCGGCGGCTTCTGAGGCGCAGCGCGTCAAGGCCTTGCGGTAGCGCAGGTCAACCCAGCTGCGGGCGCGCTCGGGGCCGGTCAGGTGCAGGACGCCGTCTTCGAAGGCGGCAGCGCGCAGTTGCGAGAGCCAGATGTCGGCGACATCCTCAGAGATCTCACGGCGAAAGCGGCGATCTGTTTCTGACCACAAGTGGTCGACCTGCATGGCAGACTCCAGGGCAGCAGGAACGCTGCCGGTCGGGCGATTGAAGAGGTTGAAGCCTCCGTCTGCTGCGCCGGTAGGCGCGCTCGGTTGCTTCGTGGTTGCGACTATAACCAAGGTCCGCCGGAGGCTGTCATGGCGTCGGCGATGAAGCTCGCAAACTCGCACAAAAACGTTTTTCTGCAAGTCGGTGAGAGAGTGCGCGCGCAGTCTCTACAATTCACGCTCCAGCTTTTTCCGAAGGACCACTTATGAAGCGCACCTACCAGCCCAAGAAACGCAAGCGCGCCCGTACCCACGGCTTCCGCGCCCGCATGAGCACGAGCGCAGGACGCAACGTCCTCAAGCGTCGCCGTGCCAAGGGCCGCAAGCGTCTGACAGTCTGAAGACTGTGGCCCAGGCTTTGGCCAGCCCGACCCGCGCCAAAGGACGGCGCCTCTCACGAAGCACCGAGTTTCAGCGCGTGTACCGCCAGGGGCGCTCCAAAGCCAACCGCTACCTTGTGCTCTACTCCTTCTCGCGCGGCGAGCAGGCCGACGAAGGCTCGCGGTTCGGTGTCTCAGTGGGCCGCAAGATCGGCAACGCGGTGACCCGCAACCGCGTCAAGCGCGCGGTGCGCGAGGCGCTCGATCAACTCGAGCCGAAGATGGCTGATGGTCTCGACTACGTTGTGCTTGCCCGCGCCGACGTCGTCGAACTGCTCGACCGCGACGGACTCAGCGGCATCATCAGTGCACTCGACGAATTGATCGTCGGCGGCGAGTAGTCCTGCGTCGCCCAAGCCATGACCAGCCCCGACACCAACTCTCCGAATCGCCGGCGTCTGCGCAGCGTGCTCAGCCTGCCGCTGCTGCTGCCGATCGAGCTCTACCGCCGCCTTGTCTCACCCTTCATCGCGCCGCGCTGTCGCTACTACCCGACCTGTTCGTCCTACGCAGTGCAGGCGCTCAAGACCTATGGCCCGCTGCGCGGCAGTGTGCTGGCCGCCTGGCGCGTCGTCCACTGCAACCCGTGGAGCGAAGGTGGCATCGACCACGTCGAGGATCAGACCCTCTTCGGCCACCGCCACTCGAAGGAATGTGCGCATTCACACAATGTGCGAGATGAGGTGACGGCATGAGCACGCTGGGCAGCCTCCTCCCGTTTGCGAACTTCATCAAGGATCTCTTGACGCCGATCATCAACGTGCTCGACGGCGCGTTGCGCGAGTTCTATGAGCTCGGGATTCCCTGGGGTTGGGGAATCATCCTGCTCACCGTCATCGTCCGCATCCTGCTCCTGCCACTGACCTACAAGCAGGTCACCTCGATGCTGCACATGCAGCAGTACCAGCCGCAGATCAAGGAGCTCAACGACAAGTACAAGGACGATCCGCAGAAGAAGCAGCAGGAACTGATGAAGTTCTTCAAGGAGCACAAGATCAACCCCTTGGCCTCCTGCTTTCCGCTGCTGTTGCAGATGCCGTTCTTCATCGCGATGTTCTACGCCCTGCGCGACAGTGGTCTGCAGAGCGAGATCCAGAGCACGGGCGCCAGCTGGTTCTTCATCGACGACCTGACGAAGGACCCGACTGGCGTCGAGCTCGTGATTCTGCTGGTCTTCTACATCGGCTCACAGCTTGGATCGACGCTTGTCTCACTGACGCCGACGACCGACGCCATGCAGCGCCGCCTCATGCTTGCGCTGCCTTTCCTCTTTGTCCCCTTCATCATCCACTTCCCGGCCGGCCTCATCCTCTACTGGATCACGACCAACTTCTGGACCTTCGGTCAGTCGTTCGTCGTCAAGTGGTTGCGCGTCCGCCAGGGCGATCCCGTGCTGGTGAGTGACAAGGACGATGATCCGGTGGTAGATTCCGGCGGCGCGGCTGCGGTGAAGCAGAAGCCGACGAAGGCACCACCGCCACCGCCGCGACAGAAGAAGAAGCGCTCGGGCCGCCGGCGCTGACGGGGAATCAATCTTTCAGGGGTTTGCAATGAGCGACGCAGAGAACGCAGGCACACTTTCACCAGACGACACACGCCAGGCAGAGGTCGCGACAGGGGTCGTGCGCGACATCCTGGCCGGGGCTGGTCTGGCCGCCGAGGTGTCGTTCAATCAGGAGGACGACGACATCAGCATCGACGTCACCGGCGATGACCTCGGCTTTGCCATCGGGCGCCGCGCCCAGACGCTCGACGCCATCCAACTCATCGCCTATCTCGTGAGTTCGAAGGCCGTCGACCCCGACGAGCGCCGCCGCGTCTCTGTCGACATCGACGAGTACCGCGCCGCCCGCGAAGAAGAACTGTTCGACCTGGCCGACCGCGCCGTGCGCGATGCGCTGGCATCGGGGCAGCCTGTGGAGCTCAAGCCGATGACCTCGAACGAGCGTCGCAGCGTGCACCACTACCTGCTGGACAATGGCGACGTCGACACCCACAGCGTCGGGGAGGACCCCGACCGCCGCATCGTGGTCACGCCGGCCGGCGCCTGAGCGTTTCACGTTTTACGCTGCGCTCCGATGCAGCAGGAGAAGCTGAAGCGCCTGGCCGAGTGGAGCGTCGGCCTTGAGATTGCCGGAACTGCCATCTCGGACGCCCAGGAAGCCTGGGACGTCCACGTCCAGGACAGCCTCGCCGGCCTCGAGCTCGAACCTCTGAAGTCGGCCTCGAGCATCATCGACATCGGGTCCGGTGCCGGCTTCCCGGGCCTTGTGTTGGCGGCTGCCCGGCCCCAAGCCCGCGTTGTGCTCGTGGACAGCGTGCGCAAGAAGATGGAGGCGGCGGCCGCTGTGGCGCGCGAGCTCGAACTCGACAACGTCGAGTGTGTTTGGGGCAGGGCCGAGGAGATCGCCGACCGCAGCGGCCCGCACTTTGGCGCCTACGACGTTGTCACCGCCCGGGCGCTGGCCCAGCTGGGGGTACTACTCGAGTATGCCTCACCACTGCTTGTCGCCGGCGGGCACCTGGTCGCCTGGAAGGGTCAGCCCACCGAAGACGAGCTCGTGACCGCGGCAGCCGCCGCGACCGAGGTCGGGATGGCCGCGGGCCAGCTGATTGAGACGCGGCCCTTCGCCCGATCACGCACGCGGCACTTCTATCTGGCGCGCAAGGTCGCCGAGACCCCGTGGCGCTACCCGCGACGGGCCGGGATGGCGTTGAAGCGCCCGATCGGCTGAGCGGCCGGCTCAGCGCATGTTCGCGCGACCGGCTCTGCGCGCAAAATCCGCCAAATTCCGCGTGAATGATGCGCTGCAGAGCCGCAGATGACCGTATTCACACCTAGGCTTGACGCGATGCAGCAGCCGCCGAAGACGACGATCTACGCCATCGCAAACCAGAAGGGTGGTGTGGGCAAGACGACTACGGCCGTCAACCTCGCCGCCTGCGTCGCCGAAGCCGGCTATCCGACGCTGCTCATCGACATCGACCCGCAGGCCAACGCAACCGTGGGCCTCGGACGCGCCAAGAACGAAGAGCGCACGATCTACGAGGTGCTCGTCGGCGAGTCGACGATCGAAGCGGCGACGCTGCCCACGGCCATCGACAACCTCAAGATCGTGCCTTCGACGCCGGATCTGGCCGGCGCCAACGTCGAGTTGCCGCGCATCGAGGGCTCAGAGTTGATCCTGCGCCAGGCGCTCGAATCCTCGCGCGGAAAGTACCGCTTCATCTTCTTCGACTGCCCGCCGTCGCTGGGCCCGCTGACGATCAACGCGCTGGGCGCGGCGGACCGCGTGATCGTCCCGGTCCAAACCGAGTACTACGCGCTCGAGGGCCTGGCCGACTTGCTCGACACGGTTTCGCTCATCCAGCGTGAGCTCAACCCCGGCCTTTCGATCGGCGGACTCGTGATGACGATGCACGACGGACGCACGCGGCTCGCGGCCGACGTCGAGGCCGAGCTCAGGGAACACTTCCCAGGACTGCTCTTTGACGCGGTGATCCCGCGCAATGTACGCGTCGCCGAGGCCCCGAGTTTCGGCAAGCCGGTGACGCACCATGATCCCCACAGCGCCGGAGCCGGCGCCTACTTTGACCTTGCGAAAGAGGTGGCCCTGCGTGGCTGAGAAGACTCCCAATCCAGAACCTTCCCGCTCGGCCCGCCGCGGCATGGGTCGCGGCCTCTCGGCCATCCTGCCGACGAGTCACGCCGACCTCACCCAGGACGAGCTGCGCCAGGTGCCGTTGACCGCCATCGAGGTCAACCCCAATCAGCCGCGCAAGAGCTTCGATGATGAACAGCTCAAGGCCTTGGCCGACTCGATCAAGGCCAACGGCGTGATTCAGCCGCTGCTGGTGCGACCGCTCGAGGCCGGTCGCTACGAACTGGTGGCCGGCGAGCGCCGCCTGCGTGCCTCGCGCATGGCAGGGGTGGAGAGTGTTCCCGCATACGTCCGCGCCGACCTCTCGGCCAACACGCTCGAGCTTGCCCTGGTCGAGAACATGGCTCGCGTCGACCTCAACCCCGTGGACGCGGCGCGCGCCTGCGCCGGGCTTGTCGACGAGCTCGGCCTCTCGAAGGAAGAGGTCGCCAGGCGCGTCGGCAAGAGTCGTGTGGCGGTTTCGAACCTCATCCGACTTCTGGGGCTGCCCGACGAAGTGCTGCAGATGCTCGAGGACGGGATGCTAACCGAGGGCCATGGCCGCGCTCTGCTGCGCGCGCACGACCACTACACGATTCGTCGTCTGGCGCACGAAGCGGCCGCAGACGGCTGGTCGGTACGCGAAACCGAGCGCCGTGCCGACGCCGCTGCCGGCGACACCAAGCCTAAAGCCAAGGTTGAGGGTTCGCGCAAGGCCGAGCGGGCCCGTGCCGAGGCCGAGGAGGCCGGCGAGGAGATCAGCCGGCGCTGCGGGGAGGTGTTCGGCATCGAGCCCCGCGTGAAGGTCAGTGACCGTGGCGTCAAGCTGCAGCTCGACTTTGCCAGCGTCGACGAGGCGCTCTCGGTGCTGGATCGTTTTCGCTGACGCTGTTGCTTGAAGTCGGGTTGACGTTCTGTTGGCGTTCGTCTCTTCGGAGGTGGGCCTTTCCGTCCTCGGCGTTACCGCCTGTGGGCGGGAAGGACCACCCCCGAGCGCTCTACGGCGTTGGTGTTGTATGGCGCTATCCTTCTCAGCCCTCGGGCGATTAGCTCAGTCGGTTAGAGCGCATCTCTGATAAGGATGAGGTCCCAGGTTCGAATCCTGGATCGCCCACTTGGGGCGCCCATCGGCACGATTCCGCCGATGCTCGCCCTCGGGGCACTCGGTCACGACCAGACGGTCGCTCCCTCGCACCCGTCGGCCTGCGCGTCGACGGACTCGCGCCGCTGACCGCCCCAAGTGCGTTTCACGTTCGCTTCGGCATCTCGGGGCGCCCATCGGCACGATTCCGCCGATGCTCGCCCTCGGGGCACTCGGTCACGACCAGACGGTCGCTCCCTCGCACCCGTCGGCCTGCGCGTCGACGGACTCGCACCGCTGACCGCCCCAAGTGCGTTTCACGTTCGCTTCGGTTTCGGAATGCTCGCCTCCGCGCAGGCCCTGGTGCAGGATTCTCTGTTGTTTCGCCATACTTTCCACCTATGCGCGAAATGGTTGTCTACGGCGTTTCTTTTGACATGGTCGGCAAGCAGCCGATCATCCTGCTGAAGTCGGTCGACGGCAACGAGTTCCTGCCGATCTGGATCGGGCATCCAGAGGCAGCCGCGATTCTGATGAAGCTGCAGGAAGCCGACACCCCGCGCCCGATGACGCACGACCTGATGGCGACGGTGATTGAGGAGCTCGAGCTCGACTGTGCACAGATCGCCATCACCGAGCTGCGCGACAACACGTTCTACGCGACGATTTCGCTCAAGAACGGGGAGCGCCTGATCGAGATCGACGCCCGTCCTTCCGATGCCATCGCGCTCGCCGTGCGCACCGGCGCGCCGATCTTTGTCGCCGACGAAGTGATCGTCGAGAGCGCCATCGAGTTCGAACACGAGGTGGAGGACTCCGAGGAGATCGTCGACAAGTTCAAGCAGTTCCTCGACGAGGTGACCCCGGAAGACTTCGGGGCCGAGGGCTGACGGTGCTCAAACTTCTTGTTCGCACAACTTTCTCGACCGCGTCGCGTGGCGCCGCCTCGCCCGGCGAGGCTGGCCGCCCCACGTCCCGCTCGACCCCATGAGCGACACACCGCGCACCGGCTTCATCAAGTGGGCCGACCTGACGGTTCCGAACGCCGAGGAGGTCGCGGAGTTCTACTGCGGCGTCGTCGGCTGGAACGCAGTGGGGTTGCCGGTCGAGGGCCGCGAGGACTACGCCATGATCCACCCCGAGACGAACACGCCGGCCGCCGGCGTCGCCCACGCCGAAGGCAGCAACGAAGGCCTTCCGCCGCAGTGGCTCGTGTACGTCACGATCGACGACCTTGACGACTCGATCGCTGCATGCAACCAGCTCGGCGGCAGGGTCGTCTTCGGGCCGCGCGAGTCGGAGACGATGGGCCGCTGGTGCGTTGTCGAGGACCCGGCCGGCGCCGTGATGGCGTTGACCGAACTGACGCCCGGCGAAGACAACTGACGCCGCATCGCCGCGCCGTGCCTGTGGCCGTGGCACAACCCGCCGGCACGACTTTGGGCTGAGGCGACAAGCGCCGGGGCGCGCCCCTGCGTAGCGTGGAGTGCAGATTCTTCGAGCGATCCGGGAGGGTCCATGCCACGCACCCCGCAGGTGCTCGCGATCGACGCGGGCGGCACCATGACCGACACCTTCATCGTCGACGAGTCCGGCGACTTCGTCGTCGGCAAGGCGCAGACGACGCCGCATGACGAGTCGATCGGCTTCATGCGCAGCAGCGCCGATGCGCTGGCCCAGTGGGAACTGACCACGGCGGCTGGCTTCCCCGAGATCCGCTCAGGCGTCTTCAGCGGTACGGCGATGCTCAACCGACTGCTCTCGCGTCGTGGCGACGACATCGGCGTCATCGTCACGGCAGGTCAGGAGGACTGTCTGCTGATGGAGCGCGGTATCCAGACCTACCTCGGCTACTCCTACGGCGACCGCCTGCACGTGGCCACGCATCACCACAACGAACCCCTGGTGCCGCGCGGACGTGTCCACGGGGTGCGCGGGCGCATCGATCTCTTTGGCGTCGAAGCGTTGCCGCTGCGCGAGCAGGACGTGGACGACGCCGTCGCCGCACTGCTCGAGCACGAGTCGCTGACGGCCATCGTCGTCTCTCTGCTCTTCTCCTACCGCAACCCGGCGCACGAAGCGCGCGTCGGTGAGCTGGTGCGCGAGGCCGTCGCCGCGTCCGGGCGTGACATCAAGGTGATGCTGGCCAGCGAGCTCTACCCCACGCGGCGCGACCTGCCGCGGCTCAACAGCACCGTGATCGAGGCGTACGCCGCCGAGCCCTCGCGGGCCACCCTGCAGAGCGTGAGCGACAAGACCCGTGCCGACGGCGCAGGCTTTGAACTGCGCGTCATGGCCTCGCACGGCGGGACGATCTCGATCGACGCGAAAGAACTCGGCACCACCTTGATCTCCGGCCCGATCGGAGGGGTTGTCGGTGCGCAGTGGCTGGCACAGCAGCTGGCCATCGACAACGTGCTCTGCACCGACATCGGCGGCACCAGCTTCGACATCGCGCTCATCACCGACGGTCGCTACGAGGTCACCCCGACGCCGGACATGGCGCGCTTTGTGCTCAACATGCCGCTCGTCAAGATCGACTCGCTCGGCGCCGGCTGCGGCAGCTTCGTACGCGTCGACCCGGCTTCGCGCAGGCCCGAGACGGGCCCCGACAGCGCCGGCGCCGACGTCGGCGTCTGCAACACGACGGCCGAAGTGGAAACGGTCTCGATCACCGACCTCAACCTCATCCTCGGCCGCCTCAACCCCGACTACTTCCTCGGCGGCGAGGTGCCGCTCGACGTCGAGCGCGCGCGCCGCGCCGTCGAGCAGCAGATAGCCGCGCCGATGGGCATGTCGGTCGATGACGCGGCCGTCGGCATCGTCGAGCTCTTCGAGACGCAACTGGCCAACGAAGCCGTCGGTCGGGTGCTCGGCAAGGGCTACTCGCCGGCCGACTACACGCTGCTCTGCTACGGCGGTGGCGGCCCCCTGCACGTGGCCGGCTACACCAGGAACGTCCCCTTTGAGCAGGTGCTGATTCCGGCCTGGGCCGCCGGCTTCTCGGCCTTCGGCTGTGCCTGCGCAGACTTCGAGTACCGCTACGACCGCACCGTCGACCTGCCGCTCCTGCCGGGCGCCCCGGCCGACGGCGTGGCCGGCATCGGCATGATGCTCAGCGGCGCATGGCGCGAACTCGAGCAGCGCGTCGCGACCGAGTTCGCGAAGTCGGGATTCGCCGCGGACGACATCAACTACGTGCACTCGGTACGCATGCAGTACTTCGGCCAGCTCAACGACATCGAGATCGACTCGCCCCACGCCGAGATCACGTCCGCCGAACAGATGGACGATCTCGTGGCCGAGTTTGAGAGTGCCTACGGCAAGCTCTACGCCGCCTCCGCAAAGTCGCCCGAGCTCGGCTACCTCGTCACCCAGGCGATCGTGCGCGGCAAGTTTGATGTCGAGCAGCCACGCCTGCCGGTGCGCGAGGTCGTGAGCGGTTCACCGGCGGTCAAGCACACGCGATCGGTGCACTGGGGCACCGGCTTCGGGCGCGTCGAGACCGATGTCTACGAGATGGAGGACATCGTCAACGGCCATCGCATCGAAGGGCCGGCTGTGATCGAGGCGCCGTCCACGACCTTCGCGATTCCTCCCGACCGATTGGTCTGGATCGACACCAACGACATCTTCCACCTCGAGTCGAAGGAGGCCTGACGATGAACCCGCAGACTGCAACTGAGGCTCCCGGAATCGGCGCAGACGAGCTCAAGTTGGCCGAGATGCTGGCAAGGAGCGAGGAGCTATTCGCGTCGACGGGGCACTACGCCGGGCTCACGCGACTCGACCTCAAAGAGAGCGATCCGATCGGCTTTGAGAAGCTCTTCTCCCGCGTGCGCGGCGGTCTCGTCTCGGCGCGTGAGACGGCGCTCAACATCAGCGCCTCACCGATCGTGCGCGAGCTGGGCGAGCTTTGCTTTGCGCTCTACACGCCCGAGGGTGACTCGGTGGCGCTCTCGACCGGGATCATCGTCCACGTGCACACGATGAGCGAGGCCATCAAGTTCAT
>JBIQMF010000012.1:0-14194 GCA_044463545.1 Solirubrobacterales bacterium | reverse complement strand
GAGATCCCCGGCTACCAGGCGCAGAAGATCAACGCCGCCTACGCCTACGGCGGCGCTGCACTGGCGATCCGCACGGTCGAGAACTTCATGAACGTCGGCGGCGGCAACATGAAGATCAACCACATGGTGATCGTCGACTTCGACCACTTCCCCGCCTTGATCGACGCCATGGGCGGCGTCACGGTGGAGGTCGACCAGCGCTGCATCCGCAGCACCTTCGACGGCAAGACCTTCAAGCTCACGCGCGGCAGGCACAAGCTCAGCGGCCAGCAGGCGCTGCGCTTCGCCCGCGTGCGTAAGAACGAGTGCAATCCGGGCGAGGACGACACCGACCGGGCAGCGCGTCAGCAACAGGTGATCGCGGCGATCAGGAGCAAGGCTCTGAGCCCGCTGACGTTCGTGCGGCTGCCGTGGATTTCCTGGGCGGCGCCCAAGGCATTCGTGACCGACATGAGTCCCTTCACGCTGATGAGCTTCATCTCATCGATGGCCTTCGGGGACAGTCCCGAGCCGCGCGTGCTCAAGCCGACCGGTGCCGGCCCGGGCGGCAGCATCGTGATCCCGGAGGGTGAACGCGCCGCCTGGGCGCGACGCTTCTCTGACTGATCGGTAGTGGTCTGATCAGTAGCCGGCCGGCGGCTGCGGCGGCTGCGGGCCCTGCGGCGGCTGGTTGTTGTTGGCCTGGGTCATCATGAAGAGGCCCAGCACGAGCCCGATGGCTCCGGCGACCATGAGGATCACGCCGACGACCTGGATGTCGATGCCGGCGACGCTCGCCGTGACCGCGAACTTGAGGATCGCGCCGAGCGCGATGAGAAAGATTGAGCCGCCAATTGTCATTTGGACTTGTCCTTTGAACTCTTTGATCCGCTGGTGTTGCTGCTCTTTGATTCTGACTTCGACTGCGACGGCTTCGTCTCAGTAGAACCGCTCGACTCGCTTGAGCTCGCGGTGTCGGAAGAGTTGCCCTCGGGCGCGCCCTGACCCGCTTTGGCGCGGCGAGAGCTGGCGTAGTCGGTGTTGTGGAAGCCCGAACCCTTGAAGTGGATTGCAGGCGCGGAGTAAACGCGCTCGACCGGCTCGCCGGTCTCGGGGTCCTTCGTCAGCGGTTCATCGCTGAACTTCTGCATCACTTCGAACGTGGTGCCGTCCGGGCGCCTGTACTCGTAGATCGGCATGGGGCTTAGGGTAGCTTTTGCCCTTCTATGAGCGACCTCCAAGCACCAGCCTCAGCAGCCGACGACAGCGTGACGATGGACAAAATTGTCGCCCTGTGCAAGCGCCGCGGCTTCATTTTCCAGTCGTCTGAGATCTACGGGGGGCTGGCCAGCACCTATGACTACGGCCACTACGGAGTGCTGCTCAAGAACAACGTCAAGTCCGAGTGGCGGCGGGCCGTCGTGCAGGAGCGCGACGACGTCGTGCTGCTCGACGCAGCCATCCTCATGCACCCGAAGACCTGGGAGGCCTCGGGCCACCTGGCCGGCTTCTCCGACCCGCTCGTGCAGTGCCTCGGCGACTGCAAGAAGCGCTTCCGCTACGACCATCTGATCGAGGACCTTGAGGCCCGGGGCAAGCCGACCGACCACGTCGTCTGTCCGGTCTGCGGCGGCGAGCTCTCCGAGCCGAAGAACTTCAACCTGATGTTCCAGACGAACATGGGTCCGGTGGCCGACGAGGGCTCGACGATCTACCTGCGCCCGGAGACGGCGCAGGGCATTTTCGTCAACTTCAAGAACGTCATGCAGTTTGCGCGCAAGAAGCCACCGATGGGCATCGCGCAGATCGGCAAGAGTTTCCGCAACGAGATCACTCCGGGCAACTTCATCTTCCGTACGCGTGAGTTCGAGCAGATGGAGATCGAGTACTTCGTGCCGCCCGAGCAGGCCGAGTCGGCGTACAAGGAATGGATGGACGCGCGCCTGTCCTGGTACATCGAGCTGGGCATCCGCCCTGACCACCTGATCCTGCGCGAGCACGGCCCAGACGAGCTCTCGCACTACTCCAGCGGGACCTCGGATGTCGAGTACTGGTTCCCGATGGGCTGGAGCGAGCTTGAGGGCATAGCCAACCGCGGCAACTACGACCTCACCCAGCACGCCGAGCACTCTGGCGAGAAGATGGAATACCTCGACCAGGCCACCGGCGAGCGCTACATCCCGCACGTGATCGAACCCAGCGCAGGCGCCGACCGCGGCACGCTTGCCTTCATGGTCGACGCCTACGACGAAGAGAACATCGAGGGGCGCGAGCGCGTCGTGCTGCGCCTGCACCCGCGCCTGGCGCCGGTCAAGGTTGCCGTGCTGCCGCTGCTCAACAAGGACGGCCAGCCGGAGAAGGCGCGCGCGCTCTACGAGGAGCTTCGCAGCCAGATGCAGGCCGAGTTCGACACCGGTGGCTCGATCGGCAAGCGCTACCGCCGTCAGGACGAGATCGGCACCCCTTGGGGCGTCACGATCGACCACCAGACGATGGAGGACGACACCGTCACGCTGCGCGACCGCGACTCACTCGAGCAGACGCGCGTGCCGATGGCAGAGGTCGCCGACCTGCTCAAGGCCAGGCTCGCCGCCGACTGGAAGAGCCCGAAACTCGCCTAGCCCTCGCGCCAGGGGTTGATCACCTTCAGCCCCGGGGTGTCGCTGAATTCCTTGACGTTGCGGGTGGCGAGGGTCGCGCCCGAGGCAATGCAGCTTGAGGCGATCTGCGCGTCTTCGCGGCTGATTGCCTTGCCGCGGCTCGTGTACGCCGCGACGAGATCTCCAAAGATCACAGCGGAGCGAGACTCAAAGCTGAGAGTGCGCTCCTCGAATGCGGCGAACATGCGCGAGTAGTGATCTCTCAAGGTGTCACGGCGCTTTCCGTCTGGCATTTGAGCAATGCCCACCAGCAGCTCCGAAATCGTCGTCGACGTGATCCAGAGGTCATCGGCGCCTGCGCCCTCGAACCATTCGACGACCCGCGCATCGGCCTCTCGTTTCGTCATCTCGGAGATCACGTTGGTGTCCAGCACGATTATCGTTTGTGGCGGTCCTGGACTTCGTCCCACTCGTCGGAATGCGGGATTCGCTTCATGTCCATCGGCTCGCGTGCGGGAAGCTCCACGTCGTCGAGGTAGCCGATCGACTCCGCCATCTTGCGGAATGCCTGACCGATGTTCATCTCGGCGTATAGGTTCGCGACGGCCGCTTCGAGCAGTTCTCGCACCTCAGACTCCATCGAGCGTCCGTTGCTCGCGGCGCGTACCCGCAGCCGCTCCTTCACTGAATCATCGAGATTCCTGATCGTGATCGACGCCATGTGCAATCAATGATTGCGCTTGCCGATGCAGGCAGATCGAGCAGGGCAGGGGCGAGCGCCACCCCTGCGCGCCGTCGAACCCGGCGCAAGGCGCAAGCGGCTCAGGCGGCGCAGGCGGCGCGCCGACTAGCTGGCCTGACGCGCCAGCGCGACGGCCTCGAGCGCGTAGTTGATGCCCAGCACCAGCTCGGCGCTTCGCTCCCAGCGCCTGCCGGACTTGTACCTGTAGCGGTAGACCTGGCCGCCGAGGAAGCCGGGCAGCGCGCCGGAGGTGGCGATCCCCGAGAGTGATCCGCCCAGCACGCGTCGCGCCAACGGCGCCCAGCGCGAGCCGTGCTTGCAGGCCTTCTTGACCGTCTTGCACGCGGCGGCCAGGTGAAACAGCCCGGCGGCCGTGATCACGCCGGCCGAGACGTCGCGCACGGCGGCAGCGCCCGCGCGGAAGTCCCACGGCGGCACGCCGTCGACCGGCAGTCGCCGCTCGACGTAGCGCGCGTTCCGCTCGGCCACGGCCAGGAACTTGGCGCTGCGAAACTCGCGACCGGCTTTGGCGAATCCGTAGATGCTCCATGCCTGGCCGCGCGCCCACACGCTCGTGTTCGAGAGTCCCTGGTGGGTGTGGCGCACGACGCGCACGCGCTTGCCGCGCGCGCTGCGCAGGTACTTGCCGGCCTGGTAGGTAGAGCCGTCCTTGCGCTGCAGATGCTTGGCCACCCAGTCGGCGTGCCGGCGCGCGAGCTTGCGGTAACGCGTCTGGCGCATGTCGCGCGCCGCCCACGTCAGCAGTTCGAGGTTCATCATGCTGTCGACGATCGTCTCGGTCTGCGCGCGGCCGCAGTCCGAGCAGTCACGCGTGCTCATCGGGATGATCTTCTGACCAGTTGTCGCCGCCAGGGCGTAGAGCGTGCGCGCTGCCGCGCGCGCACTTCTGCGCAGGGCGCCGCACTGGCTGCCGCCAGCAGCACCCGCGCAGTGGCGTACAAAGCCAGCCATCGAGGTCTCGCCGTACATGAAGCCGAGGTCGTGCAGGCGCGTGCCCTCAAAGCCGAAGTGGTCGACCGTGGCCGAAAGCGCCCTGCTGCGGTCGTGCTCACTGCCGGTGAGGTCGAAGAGCCGCCAGAGGGTCGCCGCCCAGAAGCCCGAGGCCCAGTCGTTGCCGCCGGCGCTGATCAGCTGGCCGCCGGGCGTGGTTGCGATCGGATACTGCCCGCTGCCGACGCTGACCTGACGCTCGAGGGCGTCGACGCGCCCTTGCAGGAGTGCCAGCTGCGCGGCGAAGTCCGCCGAAGCTGTCGCTGTTGCCGGCTGCGCCGACGCAGAAACCACCGGCACGGCGAGCAGCAGTGCCGCAACTGCGGTGAGGATGGTGCGCATCATCTTCTTGCAACAGCCAGCCGCGCGTGGAAGTTGCGCGGGCTCACCCCTCGGTGGCCCCGAGCAGGAAGAGCGCGGCGTCCACGTCGGCAGCGATCGAGGCTTCGTGGTCGCCGCCCGGGTCCTCGAAGATCTCAAGCGCCAGGCCGTTGGCCATGGTCAGCAGCGCGCTGGCCGTCGCCAGCGCCGGGTGGCGCGGTTTGAGTACGCCGCGCGCGCTCAGCGCTTCGATGATCTCGGCGAACTGGCCGCGCGTGCGGCGGTTGTACTCGGCGACCTCGTTGCCGATCTCCGGATGCCTGCGCGCCTCGCCGACGAGCTCGAAGCCCAGCAGGTAGATCTCGGGTTCGGTCTCGATGATGTTCTGCAGCTGCGTCAGCAGCAGGTTGACGAGCTCCTCCGCGCTGCCGGCTTCACTCGTTGCCAGCGTGATCGCCTCGACCAGGCGATCGGTCTCGCGCCGGATCACTTCGATGAGCAGGCGCTCCTTGCTGCCGAAGTAGTAGTGCAGGAGGCCGCGGCTGACGCCGGCCTCCTTGGAGACGTGGTCGAAGGTCGCACCGACAGCACCGAAGCGCGCAACGCACTTGCGCATCGCCTCGACGATCCGCACGGCCTTCTCTCCGGTGAGATCGGGCGCTGCGGTCGACTCCTGTGGGTCCGCTGTCACTGCATTCAGTCTAGGGGCGCGCGCCGACCAATTTCAGTCGTCGCCGGCGTCGGCGACGGCCGCGCTGTGCCCGGCCAGGCCGTAGCGGCCGGTGATCGGGTCGCGGAAGACATCGGGCTCCTGCGGCGGATTCAACGTGAAGCGCAGAAAGGCGCCGACGAGTCCGGTCAGGAAGAAGACTGCGATCAGCACTGTCACGGCGTCGGCCGCCAGCTGCCCGAGCAGTTTTATGAAGATGACCTGGGCCAGCGCCACGACCAGGGCGAAGACGCCGATGTCGACCCAGAGCACGTTGCGTCCGGTCAGCGCCTTGTAGAGGAAGACGATGCCGACCATGCTGATCGGCACCGAGTAGAGCGCGATCGTTGCGGCCGGGACGAAGGCGGCGTAGTTGTGTCCGCCGGCGGCGAAGAGCACCAACTGCGTAAGCGCGATCGGCCAGATGGCGATCTTGATGTGTTCCCAGTAGCTCTCGTTGACGGCGCCGAGGACTGCGACGGCACGCCGCTGGCCGCTCCAGTCGTAGACGAAGTGCAGCGCGCTGCCGAGCACGATCAGCGGAATGATCATCCACCAACTGACGCTGACGAGCGCGTCGAGGTCCATCGCAGCAGTCTAGGGACGGCGTCGGATCAGAGCGAGAACGGTGCGTAGTGGCCGGGGATGATGCGCACCGGATGAAGGTCGCGGATCCGCTGCCACTGCTCGAGCAGAGTCTCGCGCTCGGGGAAGTCCTTGGGCAGGCGCATCTCGTCGAAATACTCGGGCAGCGGGCCCACGCAGTCGCTGGGGATCGCGACGAGCCCCTCGTCGGTGTCGATGAGCAGGGTGATGAGACCGTCGGCGTGGCCCGGGGTGCGGATCCAGCGCAGCCCCGGCTCGAGCTCGCCTTCGTCGCCCGAGAGTTCGATCACCTCAACGGTGTCGAGCAGCCCCGACCAGATCCCCGCGTAGGGCGCGGCGAGCTCGATCTCGTGCACGAAGACGCGGCGTCCCGGGAACTCCATGAGGGCACCGACGTGGTCGAAGTGCATGTGCGTGAGGATCACGTCCTCGACCTTGAAGGGGTCGACGCCGAGGTTGCCGACGGCCGAGCTGTAGGGCGCGCCCTGCATCGGCACGCCCGGGTCGACGACGTAGTTGCGCGCGGCCTGGATCAGGCAGGCGTTGGGGATCGCCAGCATCGCGGCTGCCTCGCCGCTCCGCTGGATCTCCTTGTAGCGGCCGAAGCCCGCCGGCGAGTCGGCCGTGTCCTCAAACTCGGCCGTACCGGCGCCGACGGCGAAGACGAACCGCCGCTCCGGGAAGAGCAGGTCGACCTTGTGCGCCACGTCGCTCAGGCGGCGCCGTTGCTGCTGGCGGCCGGCTGCGGCGTGTACTGGAACTCCTCTTCGGCGCCGAAGAGCGCGTCGAGCGCGGCCTTGCGCGCGTCCTCGCTAACGATCAGCGCGACGATCCCGCCGACGACGGCCAGCAGCACGAGCTTGCGCAGCGGGTGGCGCTTCTTCCTGCCCGCGTCGGCCTTGGCCTCGACGGCGGCGCTGCCGGCGGCCGCGGTCGGGTGCTGCTGCTTGGCCTGCTCGGTCTTCTTGCACTTGGTCTTTGACACCTTCTTCTCCCTCTTTGGCAGTTTCTTTTCGAGCGCGCGCACTTCGCGGGCGGCGTTCGTTGCGGACTTCAGAGCTTTCGTGGCTTCCTCGCGCAGTTCGGCGTCCTGCAACAGGGAAAGCAGTTGGTCGGTTCGTGTGGTCGGCATGCGGTTGCGTCCTCCAGGCGGCTCACTCTACGGCCTGGCCGCGGTCTTCCCCGCCGGTTTCTTCGCACGGGTGGCCTTGGCGCGCTTTGCTTCAGGCTGCTTGACCGCCTGCTTCTTGGCTGCGGGCTTCTTGGCGGCCTGCGACTTGGCCGCGGACTTCTTGGCGGCCGGCTTCTTGGCGGCGGACCGCTTGGCCGTCTGCGACCTGGCAGCGGGCTTCTTCACGGCCGGCTTCCTTGTCGCCGGCTCGAGCGCCAGACCCAGCACCTCGTCGATCGTGCTCACAAACTTGAAGCGCGTCTTCTTCAGCAACGCCTTGGGGATCTCGTCGGCGTCGGCCTCGTTGTCGGCCGGGGCGATCACGGTGCGCATCTGAGCCTGCTGGGCTGCGATCGCCTTCTCCTTCAGGCCACCGATCGGCAGCACGTGCCCCTGCAGCGTGATCTCGCCGGTCATCGCGACGTCGTTGCGCACGCGGCGACCGGTGATCAGCGAGACCAGTGCCGTCGTCATCGTCACGCCCGCAGAGGGGCCGTCCTTGGGCACAGCGCCCGCCGGCACGTGGATGTGGATGTCGTGGCCGGCGAACCACTCGGCCGACGAGAGGTCGTCGGGGAACTTTGCTCCGAGCTCGTCGGCGTGGCCCTTGACCCACGAGAGCGCAGCCTGCGCCGACTCGCGCATGACGTCGCCGAGCTGGCCGGTGATCTGCAGTGCGCCCTTGCCGGGGTAGGCCGTGGCCTCGATGTAGAGGACGTCGCCGCCGACCGGCGTCCAGGCCAAGCCGCGCGCCACGCCCGGGGTGTCGGTGCGTCGCTCGCCGCCCTCGCGCAGCTTGCGCGGGCCCAACAGTTCGGGGATCTGCGCGGCGCGGATCGTGCGCTTGGAGCGGCGGCTGCCCTCGGCGAATTCGCGCGCGACCTTGCGGCAGACGGCTCCGATCTCGCGTTCGAGGTTGCGCACCCCGGCTTCGCGCGTGTAGCCGTCGATGATCTCCTCGAGCGCATCGGTGGCGAAGTCGATCTTCGACCGCGTCAGACCGTTGCGCTCGATCTGCCTCGGGACGAGATAGCGCTTGGCGATCTGCAGCTTGTCCTGGGCCGTGTAGCCCGAGAGCTGGATGACTTCCATGCGGTCACGCAGCGGGCCCGGGATCGGTTCGATCTGGTTGGCCGTGGCGATGAAGGTGACGTTCGAGAGGTCGAAGGGCAGGTCGAGGTAGTGGTCGCGGAAGGCCTCGTTCTGCTCGGGGTCGAGCACCTCGAGCATGGCGCTGGCGGGATCGCCGCGGAAGTCGTTGCCCATCTTGTCGATCTCGTCGATCATCAGCACCGGGTTGTTGCTGCCGGCGTCGCGCATGGCGCGGATGATCGTGCCGGGCATGGCGCCGATGTAGGTGCGGCGGTGCCCGCGGATCTCGGACTCGTCGCGCACGCCGCCGACGCTGATGCGCTCGAACTCACGGCCCATGGCGCGCGCCACGCTGCGGCCGAGTGAGGTCTTGCCGACGCCGGGCGGGCCGAGCAGGCAGAGGATTGTCCCGCGCGCGTCGGGCTTGAGCTTGCGCACGGCCAGAAACTCGATGAGGCGATCCTTCACCTTCTCGATGTCGTAGTGGTCTTCGTCGAGCACCTTGCGCGCGTGCGTGAGGTCGAGGTTGTCCTCGGTGCTCTGGTTCCAGGGCAGCGCGACGATCCACTCGAGGTAGGTGCGGATGACGCCGTACTCGGCCGCCGCGGCCGGCAGCCGCTCGAGCCGTTCGAGCTCGCGCTCGGCCTGCTTGCGCACTTCCTCGGGCAGACCGGCTTCGTCGATCTGCTTGCGCAGGTCTTCGGCCTCGGCGGCGTCCGGGTCGCTCTCGCCGAGCTCCTCCTGGATCGCCTTGAGCTGCTGGCGCAGGAAGAACTCCCGCTGCGAGCGGTCGACCTCCTCCTGGACCTGGGTCTGGATCTTGGCGCCCATCGCGATCACGTCGGCCTCGCGCGCCAGGAACGACGCCAGCTTGCGCAGCCGCTTCGTCACGTCGGCCTCTTCGAGCAGCTCCTGCTTCTCCTCGGTCTTGAGTCGCAGCGAGCCCGCGATCACGTGCACCAGCTGCGAAGGGTCGTCGACGTTCGCGACGGCGACCATCAACTCCTCGGGCAGGTAGGGCACGTTCTCGACGATCTGGTTGAACGAGCCCTGCACGCTGCGCACCAACGCCTCGAGCTCGGTCGACTGCTCGATCACGTCGGGGACCTCGGTCACGCGTGCAACGAGGTAGGGGGTGGTGCGCACGTAGCTGTCGATGCGCAGGCGCTGATTGCCCTGCACGAGCACGCGCAGCGTGTCGTCGGGCATCTTCATCATGCGCTGGATCGTGCCGGCGACGCCGTACTCATAGAGCTGGTCGGGGCCGGGCTGCTCGTCCTCGGGCTCGCGGCTGGCGACCATCGCGATCATGCGGTTGCCGGCCAGCACGTCGTTGACGAGCTCGACGCTGCGCTCCTGTCCGATCGCCAGCGGCGTGAGCGTGTCCGGGAAGGTGACGGTTTCGCGCAGCGGCAGCACCGGCAGCGCGTCGGGCAGCGATGAGCCCCCGAACTCAACCTGCTGGGGGCTGCCGCTGGAGATGATCTCGATCAGCGAGTCGTCTGACATCAACGACCGCCCTTCTGCTCGCTGGTCTGCTTCTTGATCGGCGTCAGCTGGATCTTCTCGGGCTCGGCCAGCGGCAGCTCGATGCGCAGCAGGCCGTCGTCGTAGGTGGCGCTTGCGGCGTCGGCGACGACGTCGGCGCCGAGCTCGATGACGCGCCGGAAGCGGCCGTGTTCGATCTCGATCTGCTGGTAGAGGCGGCCGGTGTCTTCGCGGTGCGCGCGTTCGCCGCTGATCACGAGCCGGCGTCCCTGGATCTCGAGTGCGACGCCTTCGATCGAGATGCCGGCGAGGTCGGCGGTGACGATCGCCATCGGCGGGTCGCCGCAGTAGTAGACGTCGACCTTGGGTGAGAATCCCGGGCGCTTGCGGCTGGTCACTCCGACGCGCTCCCAGCTCTGGCCGAAGAGTTCATCGAGCTGCCTGCGCATGCGCTCGAAGTTGGCGAAGATGTCGTCGTCACGCATGACGCAAAACCTAGAAGATTTCGGCGGGCCCGGGTCGGATAGGACGCCCGTCTGCAGGGGCGCTCGCGCAGGCCGGCGAGCCTGCCGCGCGACCCGTAGGATCTCGGCATGCCGCCCGCCCGCAAGCCCGTGCTCGCCTTCCAGTTCTCCTCGGAGACGCTGGCCGGGCTGATCTACGGCATCGTCACGGCGCTGGCGGTGATCGCTGTTGTCGCCAACAAGTACAGCTCCGTCTGGCTGATCGCAGGCGCAGCCGTCGGTACGTCGTCGGCGCTGGTGCTGACATTTGTCTACGCGCACTGGCTGGCCGGCAGCTACTCGCCGAACACCGGACACGGTGGCCTGCGCGCCGCCTGGCGCAACGAATCGCCGACGCTCGTCGGCCCTGTGCTGCTGGCCGGCCTCCTGCTCGTGCTGCACTTCAGCGGCACGAGCACCGCGAGCGCAGCACTTGCGGCAATGTGGACCGGCGTCGTGCTGCTCTTTTTCCTGGGCTACCGGATCTCCCTGCAGGCCGGTCGCGGGTTCCTGGCGGCTCTGGCCTTCGGCCTCATCGACGCCTCGATCGGTGTGGTGATCGTCCTCGTCAAGGCGCTGCTGCACTGAGGCAGCCGGCGACCTCAGCGCTCTGTGTCGACCCAGACCGGTCGACCGCTGCGCTCGGCGTAGAGAATCGAGCCGTCGCTGCTGACGAAGGGGAAGAGCGCCGAGTCGGGATTCAGCGTCAGCTTCGCGCCGCTGCGCGCGTCGTGGGCCGTCAGCGTCCCGTTGGCCGAGCGGTCGACGATCAGCGGCGAGCCGGTCGGGCTGATCAGTCGGTGTCCGCCGTAGTCGGCGCGCCACTTGAGGCGACCGTCGGTGCTGTGGCGGCGGGCCAGGATGTGGCGCGGGCCGCTCGTCGCGTTGAAAACGAAGGTGACGCCGTCGCCGTCGAAGCTGCAACGACCGGCGCTGACGGGCCGGGCCACGGCACGCAGCTCGTCTGAGCCGAAGCTGCCGATCGCGGTGCGCCGGGCTATGGTCGCGATCCCGCGCCCGTCGCGGCTGATGCAGATGTTGCCGAGCGCCGTCAGGCGCAGGGGCTCTGCTGCTTCGCGCCAGCTCCTGCCGCTGCGCTCGAACTGCTGCAGCGTCCCGGTGGTGCCGTCGGCGCTGCCGACGATGAGCCTGCGCGCCGAGCCGTCGACTTCGACGACCGACGGGCCTGTCACGGGCAGATCGGTGCTCGTCCCGCCCTTGTAGTGGACGAGTCTGTTGTTGCGGTTTGCGAAGACGGAATCCGGCGCCGGGGCGGCGAGGATGCGCGCGTGATCGCGGTTGAGCTCGGCGGCGAGCTCGGCAGAGGCCCCGCCGCGCGCGCTGTAGTTGCCGCCGATGGCGACGAAGGCCGCTGGGCACCGGCCGGCGCACCAGGCGCTGGCGTTGTCGAGCACCGAGCTCCAGTTGCGCCAGCCACGCGTGTCCGGGAAGCGGTCAAAGCGCATCGTCCAGGCGGCGGACTCTCCGCTGCGCCGATGGCCGGCGACGATCCCGTTGCCGGTCTGGGTGACGGCGCCGTGTTCGTCTGCGGCGAGCACCAACCCCGGGTCCTGCAATGCGCGCAGCATCTCAGATGTTGTGCCGCGGAAGAACGACTTCTCGGAGAAGGCCGTCGCGACGAGAATCACCAGGGCGATGACCGTGAAGGCGAGGCAGGCGTAGACGAGCTTCAGCATCGCCGCGCGGCGTCAGAGCACGTAGACGGCGCCTTCGTCGGCGACGGCGACCCGCTTGCCGAAGGTGCGCTCTGCTTCGGTCTTGGCCCAGAGCTGGTCGAGCTCGTCGGAGATGTGCGTCAGCACCAGTCGCCTTGCGTTGGCACGGGCGGCGTGCTCGCCGACCTCGTCGGGCGTCATGTGGCCGCGCGTCCCGGTGCGCTCGGGGCGCGGCAGCGTCGACTCCATGATCAGCAGGTCTGCATCCTTGGCGAACTCGACGACCGCGTCGTTGGGCCTGTGGTCGGCGCCGTAGACGAAGCGCGCGGCGGGCGACTCGAAGCCGACGGCCCAGGTCGGGACGTAGTGCGGGACGGCCTGGAAATTGAGCGTCAGCGTGCCGATCGTGAGCGACTCGTCGGGGTCGTACTCGCTGACCGAGTAGGCGTCTTCGATGAGGCTGGGCGCGCCGATCGCGGAGGTCACACCGCGCAGCACCTCAAGGCCGCCGGGCGGCAGGTGCAGCGCGGGCCGCGGCGGATTCTCGATGCCGCTCCAACGCGCCACGGGGACGGGCTGGCGGCGCGGCGCGTAGACGAGGGCGAAGGCGTAGGGGATGAGGTCGAAGAAGTGATCGGCGTGCATGTGGCTGATCACGATGGCGTCGGTGCGCGTGTAGTCGCGCACGCGGCGCAGCTTGGCGAAGACGCCGTTGCCACAGTCGGTCAGGATGCAGGTCTGCTCGTGCTCGACGAGATACCCGGAGCAGGCCCCGCCAGCGTCCTGCCAGGCGGGCGATTTTCCGAGCACCGTTATGCGCACTGTGCGATTCCCCGGACAAACATCGGGGACAGTCTCGCAGCTTGGCTGCGCAGTTCAGCGCGGCTGCTGAAACACCCAGGCGCTGCGCGTGCGCTCCTGGCGGAAAACGAACGACAGCTGTTGCGGTGCCTTGAGGCCGTCGGCTGCGGGGCGGAAGGTCGGACAGGGCTTGTCCTTGTCGAGCGCGCAGAGGTTGTTCTGGTGGAAGTAGCAGTCGGCGCAGTCGACCTTGACCTTCGCGCGCGCGCGTCGGCTGCGCTGCGTGGCGGGCTGGCTTGCCGGTGGTTTGACTGCGGTGGCTGGGTTCATCAGAGACTGGGCGTGCGGCGTCGTCGAGGGCACGTGCAGGTCAAGGCTGCGGCCTTCGATGGTTTGGCGTCTGGTGCCTTCAGGGACCTTGTTCTCGAGCGCCCCTTCGGCGATTGGCGATCAACCTAGCGCAGAAAATCTCGCCGCTCTTCGGCCACTTCGCAAATCGCGGGTTTTTGATTTGAGCCGCCCTTGCGGCGTTCTCGCAAAGAGCGGGGAAGTTGGCGCGCAGGGCCCAGAAGTGACCCCGGTCGGGCGTGCATGATGGCCCGACCGGGCTCCGTCCCGGGTCCGGCGAGCACCCTTGAGAACGACAAAGGGTTGGCCGCGGGGCCAACCCTTTGCACAGCAGTCGTTGTCCGGGCGTGCTGGTCAGACGCGCGCCAGCGCCTCCACGAGCTCCTGGACGGCGTCGGCCGAGTTCTTCAGCTGACCCTTCTCGTCGTCGGTCAGTTCGATCTCGATGATCTCTTCGATGCCGTCGGCACCGAGCTTGACGGGGACGCCGACGAAGAGGTCGTTGATGCCGTACTCACCGTCGCAGAGCGCTGCGCACGGCAGCACGCGCTTCTGGTCGAAGACGATCGAGTCGACCATCTCCACCGTGGCGGCCGACGGGGCGTAGTAGGCGCTGCCCTTCTTCAGGTGGGCGACGATCTCGGCGCCGCCGTCACGCGTGCGCTGGACGATCTCCTCGAGGCGGCCGGCCTCGATCTTCTGGCTGACCGGGATTCCGGCGACGTTGGTGTAGGAGACGACGGGGACCATCGTGTCGCCGTGTCCACCCAGCACGAAGCCGGTCACGTCGCGGGCCGATGCGCCCAGCTCCCACGAGAGGAAGGTGCGAAAGCGCGCCGAGTCGAGCACGCCGGCCATGCCGATCACGCGCTGGCGCGGGAAGCCCGAGGCCTCGTAGGCGACGTGGCACATGGCGTCCAAGGGGTTGGCGACGACGATGATGATGGCGTCGGGGCTGCGCTCGGCGACCTGCTTGGTGACGCCGCCGACGATCTCCTTGTTCTTGGCCAGCAGGTCGTCACGGCTCATGCCGGGCTGACGCGGGAAGCCGCTGGTGATCACGACGATGTCGCTGCCTGCGGTCTCCTCGTACCCGGTCGTGCCGACGACGTTGGGCTCGTAGCCGACGATCGGGCCGCACTGGTTG
>JBIQMF010000011.1:0-15181 GCA_044463545.1 Solirubrobacterales bacterium | reverse complement strand
CCCCGACAAGACCTTCATGATCGCCGAGATGCGCGAACGGCTGGGCGGAACCTGGGACCTCTTCCGCTACCCGGGCGTGCGCTCGGACTCGGACATGTACACGCTGGGCTACAACTTCAAGCCCTGGGAGAACGCCAAGTCGATCGCCGACGGCCCCGACATCCTCAAGTACCTCAAGGAAGCTGCCGCTGAGACCGGCGTCGACGAGCACATCCACTTCGGGCAGAAGGTCGTCAACGCCTCGTGGTCGAGCGAAGACGCACGCTGGACGGTCACGATCGAGGACGTCAAGAGCGGAGAGCAGAGCGAGGTGCGCGCCAGCTTCGTCTACGGCAACACCGGCTACTACAGCTACGACCACGGCTACGAGCCGCCGTTCCCCGGTGTCGAGAAGTTCAAGGGTCAGCTCATCCGCCCGCAGTTCTGGCCGGAAGACCTCGACTACACGGGCAAGAACGTCGTGATCATCGGCAGCGGTGCCACGGCCGTGACGATCCTCCCGGCCATGACCGACAAGGCGGCCAAGGTGACGATGCTGCAGCGCACGCCGACCTACATGCTCACCCTGCCACTTGTGGACCCGATCGCCCGTGGCTTCTACAAACTGCTGGGCAAGAAGCGCGGCTACGCCATGACGCGCTGGAAGAACGCCACGCAGACGCTGGCCTTCTACCACTTCTGCCAGAAGTTCCCGGGCGTCGCGCGCAAGCTGCTGACGGCGCAGATCGCGCGTCAGGTGAAGGGCGCCGACGTCGAGGTCGGCAAGGACTTCAACCCCCCGTACGACCCGTGGGACCAGCGCCTCTGCGTCGTCCCCAGCGGCGACCTCTTCCGCGCGCTGCGCAAGGGCACGGCGGCGATCGTGACCGACCACATCGAGACCTTCAGCGAGGACGGCATCAAGCTCAAGTCCGGCGAGGAGCTGAAGGCCGACATCGTGATCGCGGCGACGGGGCTCGACCTCGTGCCCCTGGGCGGCGTCACCTTCGACGTCGACGGCGCGACCCCGGAGCTGCCCGACATGATGGTCTATCGCGGCTGCATGGTCTCCGACGTGCCGAACTTCGCGTTCACCGTCGGCTACACCAACGCCTCGTGGACGCTGAAGGCAGACCTCGTGGCCGAGTACGTCTGCCGCATTCTCAACCACATGGACAAGACGGGCAACAACATCGTGACCCCGCGCAACAACGACCCGTCGGTGACCCCGGAGCCGCTGCTCGACTTCCCGGCCGGGTACGTGCTGCGCGCCATCGACAAGTTCCCGAAGGCCGGCTCGAAGGCCCCGTGGAAGCTGCGCATGACCTACCACCAGGACGTGCTCGACTTCCGTCGCGCGTCGCTCGACGACGAGACGCTCGAGTTCTCCCAGGCGGCGGCGCCCGCACAGGCACGCCAGCCGGTTGCGGCTTGACAACATCTCGGGCGCCGCGCTCGAATAAGCTCGCAGCCGTGACCGGTTCCGAGCGTCAGGAAGCCCTCAAGCGCGCACTTGAGTGGTCGCAGCGTCGCACCTACGACGGCGCGCGCTACGACGCTGCGCGCGTCGCCGACCTCAAGGGTGCGACCAGCGTCAGCGTTGTGATCCCGAGCAAGGAGACGGCGTTGACGGTCGCGCGCGTCGCCGGCAGCTGCGTGCAGCTGCGCGAGCAGGGCCTGGTCGACGAAGTGGTCGTCGTCGATGCTGACTCTGCCGACCAGTCGGCCGACTTCGCCGAGCGCGCCGGCGCGCTCGTGGTCCAGGAGGCCGAGCTGCTGCCGGCGGCCGGCCCGACTCTGGGCAAGGGCGACGCGCTCTGGCGCGCTCTCTCGGTGGCAGGCGGCGACATCGTCGTCTTCGTCGACTCGGACACCGAGGGCTTCTCGGGCGACTACGTGCTGGGGCTGATCGGCCCGCTGCTCGAAGAGTCCTCACTGCAGCTCGTGAAGGGGGCCTTCGACCGCCCCTTCACCTCGGCCGGGGTGCGCATCGAGGGCGGTGGCGGGCGCGTCAACGAACTCGTTGCGCGGCCGCTGCTCAACAGCTTCTTCCCAGAGCTTGCGGCCGTCCGGCAGCCACTGGCCGGCGAGCTCGCAGCGCGCCGCGATGCGCTGCTGGCGCTGCCGTTCCAGAGTGGCTATGGCGTCGAGATCGCTCTGCTCATCGACTTCTACGAGTGCTACGGCCTCGACGCGCTGGCCCAGGCCGACATCGGCGAGCGGCTCAACCGCCACCAGCACCTGCACGAGCTGGCGCCGATGGCCTTCGCCGTCCAGCGCGCGCTGCTCGACCGCGCGGCAGTTGCGGCCGGCGCCGGGGACGACTTTCTCGGCTACTTCGAGGGCAGCGCGCAGCTGCAGCAGATCCCGCAGGTCGAGCGTCCGCCGCTCAGCGAGTTTCTGGCGGGCGGCTGAGATGGCGTTGCGCTGCGTCTACGTCGACCTCGACGGCACGCTGCTGGGCGCGCGTGCCTCGCTGCTGCACGACGCCGACGGCCGCGTGACCCTGGACGGCGTGCGCGCGGTCGAGGCCTGCCTGCGCGCGGGGGTCGAGATCTGCATCTTCAGCGGCCGCCGCCAGGCGCAGGTGCTCGAAGACGCGCGCCTCTTGGGACAGGACGCCTACATCTTCGAGGTCGGCAGCGGCCTCGTGGTCGGCGACAACGAGAACCCAGAGTGGCTGACCGGCGGGCTCATACCGGGCGAGGACGGCAACATCTACCAGCAGATCGCGCGCGCCGGCGTCCCCGACCTGTTGCTCGAGAACTTCGGCGACCGCCTCGAGTACCACTCGCCGTGGCACCGCGACCGCGACGTCTCGCACCTCTTCCGCGGCTGGCTCGACACGCTCGAGATCAACGAGTTTCTCGCCGCCGAGGGCCACGAAAACCTGCGCCTCGTGGACAACGGACGCATCCACAGGAAGTCTGAGAAGCTGCGCTTTGAGCACCTCCACGCCTACCACCTGATTCCGCGCGAGGCCAGCAAGGCTGCGGCGGTCGCGAGGCACATGCAGATCCGCGGCTATGCCCGCGACGAGGTGATCGCCTGCGGCGACTCGCGCGAGGACATGGAGGTGGCGCCCGTCGTCGGCCACTTCTTTCTCATGCGCAACGCTGTGATCAAGAACCCTGAGCTCGAGGGCCTGGCCGCCGGCGGCAACAACATCACCGTGACCGAGGCGACCAACGGCGGCGGCGTCTACGAAGCCGTCGTCAGCACGCTCGTGTCGCGCACCTGAAGATCAGTACGCGGCGAGCACCGGCGCGAGCTCGGCGGCGGCGTCGGCCAGCTCGGCTGCGGTCCCGGCCTCGCGCCAGCTCTCAAAGTCGAGCACGCGCGCGTCGAACTCGCTCATCGCAAAGCGCCCCGCGATCACGTGGCATGGCACGCCCGACTGGCGGGCCCGCGTTCCGACCTCGCCGACGGCCTTGCCCAGCAGGGTCTGGTGGTCGACCGCGCCCTCGCCCGTGATCACGGCGCGCGCCGCAGTCATGCGCGCGGTGAAGCCGAGCTGGTCGAGCACGAAGGCCGCTCCGCCCTTGAGTTGAGCCCCGGCCGCGGCCCACAGTCCGCCCGCCAGCCCGCCGCCAGCACCGGTCATGAGCTTGCCCCGTGGATCCTTCGGCAGCTCGCCCGCCAGCACTTCGAGCCGCTCCACCAGTTCGTCCACCTCCTGCTCGCCGGCGCCCTTCTGCGGCGCGAAGACGGGCGCGGCCTGCTCCCAGGCGGCACGCACGTCGCACAGCGCGGTGATGCGCGGGCAACCCTTCAGCGGACCCCGAACTCCGAGCAGTCCGGCCTCGCGCAGCGCGTCGACGGCGCCTGCTCCGCCGTCGGTCGAGGCCGTGCCGCCGATACCGACAAAGACTTCGCGCGCCCCGAGCCCTGCGGCGGCCGCGATCAGCTGACCGACGCCGGCCGAGCCTGCGGCCAGCGCATCGCGCGCCTGGCGCGGGATCTGCTCAAGTCCGATCGCCTCGGCCGACTCGACCAGCGCCTTGCGTCCGTCGCCCAGCAGCGCGACGCGCGCCCGCGTCGCCTGACCGAGCGCCCCTGAGACCTCCACCTCCGAGATTTCGAGCTCGAGCTGGCTGGCCAGGGCGTCGATCGTGCCCTCGCCGCCGTCGGCGATCCGGCAGCGGTCGGAGTCGATGCCGACGCGGGCCAGACCCTCGGCGATTGCGGCCGCCACGGCGTCTGCCGAGAGGGTCCCTCTGAACTTGTCCGGGGCCACCAGCACCGGTCTGTCTGCGGCCGTCATGGCTGGCCAGACTAATCAAGGGGCGGGTATAGGATCTGCCGCAATGTCTCACGATCGCGCCACAGCCGCCGAAGAGGAGTACCTGCAGACGGTCTTCTGGTTGAAGGAGGCGGCGCTGCCGATCACGGGCGCCAACATCGCCCGCGCCATGCAGCTCTCGGCGCCGACCGTCCACGAGATGGTCTCCCGTCTCGAGAAGGACGGCTACGTCAGCCGCAAGCCCGACAAGAGCTGGGAGTTCACAGAGCGTGGCCGTGAGCACGCCGAGAAGATCGTGCGGCGCCACCGCCTCATCGAGCGCTTCCTGACCGACGTGCTCGACATCCCGTGGGACGACGTCCACGAGCAGGCCGAGCTCATGGAGCACGCCATGAGCCCGCTGATGGAAGAGAAGATGCTGGCCGCCATCGGCGACGCCAAGACCTGCCCGCACGGCCACCCGATCGACCCGTCCGACCGCATCGCCGGCGTGCCGCTGGGCGACTGCACGGTCGGCGCAAAGGTCACGATCCTGCGATTTGAGAACGAGGCCGAGGACCTCCTGCACTACCTCAAGGCGCAGGGCGTCGAGCCCGGCAGCGAGGGCGAAGTCCTCTCCGTCAGCGACGCGGAGATCACCTACGCGACCGGGGCCGGCACGCACACGCTGACGCGCTCGGTGGCCGAGACCGTTTCCGTGATCGCCGATCCGTCGCCACCGCCACGCACGGCGCTGCCCGAGCAGCTCGTGCTCGCCGAAGACCGTTACGGGCGCTGACGCATCGGTGTCTGGGGGGCCGATGAGTAGTCGCAACTCCGACTTCGATCCCGAGGCGGAGGGGCTGCTCGACGAGGTCGAGGGCGCCGAGAACCGCGACGCGCGTCGCCGCCTCATCGAGTACCTGATCGAAGAGGAGGGGGTCGAGCCCGACGAGATCCGCGCCGCCTCGGCCGAGCATCGTCTTGCGCTGTTGCCGGTCGAGCGCGCACTGGGCGGCCAGCCGAAATACACGGCCGCCGAAGTCGCGGAGCTCTCGGGGGTTGAGCTTGAGATCTTCCTCGAGTTGCGACGCGCGCTCGGTCTCGCCGAGCCGGGCCGCGACCAGGTCTACTACAGCGACTCCGACGTGAAGACGATGCGCGCCGTGCGCCTGAACCTCGAGATGGGGATGCCGCTCGACGGTGTGCGCGAGATCAACCGCGTGCTGGGCGGGGTGCTGAGTCAGCTCGCAGTGGTCGTCGAGCGGCAGTTCCTGCAGACCTTCCTGGACCCCGAGGGCGACGAGGCAGAGGCCGCGCGGCGCTATGCGGCGGTCACGCGCGCCACCACGCCCGAGTTCGCATTCGTGTTACAGCACCTCTTCAACCTGCACCTGCGCGATCAACTGCGTGCCGACATCCTCGGCCACGAAACGGCGCTCGACTTTCTCACCGAGAAGCGCGAGTTCGCTGTCTGCTTTGCCGACCTCGTCGGCTTCACGTCGCTGGGCGAACAGATCCCGGCCGAGCAGCTGGGGCAGATCGCCGAGCGCCTCAGCGCCATCGCCGCCGAGCTCGTCGAGCCGCCGGTGCGCCTCATCAAGTCGATCGGCGACGCTGTGATGCTGATCGCGCCCGAGCCCGTCGACCTCATCGACACGGCGCTGGCGCTGATGGCCGCCGTGCAGCGCGAGGGTGACGACTTCCCGGCGCTCAGCGCAGGCATTGCCTTCGGCGAGGCCGTCGACCGCTCCGGTGACGTCTTCGGTCCGCCGGTCAACCTCGCAAGCCGCCTTTGCGACGCGGCCCGCCCCGGCGCGCTCCTGACGACTGCCGAGGTCCACGATCAGCTCGAGGACGCCTATGACTGGACCAGCGTCGGCCGCCGGCGCTTCAAGGGAATCTCCGACAGCGTCTCGCTCTGGCGCGTGCGCGAGCTGGGCACGCGCGAGCAGGAGAAGGGCCGCCGGCCCTGACCGGCAGCCGCGGCCGCAGCCGCGCCGGTCTCAGCCTTCGTTGATGATCGACGCCAGGCGCGCGATGCCTTCGCGGATCTCGTCGGGGCCGACGGAGCTGTAGGCCAGACGCATGGCGTTCTGGCCGCCCTCGATCATGAAGTCACTGCCCTTGGTGATCGGCACTCCGGCCTCTGCTGCGCGCGCGGCGATCTCGTCGGTGTTGACGCCCTCGCCGAGGTCGACCCACATGAAGTAGCCGCCCTCGGGGCGTACGACCTTGGCCTGCGGCAGCAGCTCGGCGATGGCATCGACCATCGCACCGCAGCGTTCGGCCAGGGCACTGCGCACGACCTTGATCGACTCGTCGAGCTTGCCGCTGCGCACGTAGTCGTTGAGGATCGCCTCCGAAGCCTGTCCCGGGGAGATGTAGGTGTTGGTGCCGGCCTTGACCATGCGCGCGATGAGGTCCTTGGGTCCGATCGCGTAGCCGATCCGCAGGCCGGGGCAGACCTGCTTGGTGAAACTGTTCATGAAGGCGACGCGCTCACCGCTTTCGTCGAGCGAGAAGATCGACGGCAGCGACTCACCGGAGAAGACGATGTCGCGGTAGGGGTCGTCCTCGACGATGAAGAAGTCGTACTCCTCGGCCAGTGCCAAGAGGAGCTTGCGCTTCTCGAGCGGCATTGTGCAGCCGCCGGGGTTGTGGAAGTGCGGGATCGTGTAGACGAACTTGGGCAGGCGGCCGCCGCGCAGGTCGTCCTCGAGCGCGCCGAGGTCGAAGCCGTCGCTCTGCAGCGGATAGCCCACAAGGTGCGCGCCGCGCTCTTTGAGCATCAGCAGCGAGCGGTCATAGAGCGGCTGCTCGATGGCGACCGGGTCGCCGGGCTCGACGAGCTGGTCGAACATCATCGCGCAGGCGTGCAGCGATCCGTTCGTGACCATCACGCGCTCGACATCGACCCCCTCGCGCTCGGCGATCCACTCGCGCAGCGGCAGGTAGCCGACCGCCGTCCCGTAGCCGAAGGCCCCTGCCGGGTCATTGGAGAAGGCGGCCTGGGCGCTGGCCTTCAGCGCCTCGACGGGGATGAGGTCGAGCGACGGCGCGCCGCGGGCAAAAGAGATTGGCTTGACTGAGGTTGTCATAGGGCGTAGCGGGGATCGTGTCGTTTGCGGGTGTGGTTTTTGAGACTATCGAGCGGACATCGCCAGCAGCCATTCGGTCAGCCCGCTCGTGCGCAGCAGCTCGGCAAGCTCGCTGTAGCCGCCGGCCGCCGGGTGGCTGCCGTCGCCGGAAGCGGCCTCGGCGCGCCATGTGCTGCCTTCGCCCAGGGCGGCAAAGGTGGCGATGTAGGGCACGGCGCGCAGCGTCGCCAGCTGGCTCAGCTGCCAGTCGAGCTGCTGCAGCGCCGCGTCGCCCTCGGGGTCGTCGCCGATCGGGGCTGGACCGATCACAAAGGTCGGGACGCCGTGCAGCTCGGTGTGGTCGAGCGCGCGCTCGAGTGCCGTCAGCGAGTCCTCCTCGGGCAGGCGCAGCACTGCGTCGTTGGTGCCGAAGCTGAGCACGCAGAGCTCGCGCAGGCCCGGGTCGAAGGACGTCGAGCAGCAGAGCTCGGCGACGAGCGGCCCGGGGGCGCCAGGCGCCCCGCGGTTGACGAACTCGATGCGCGGCATGCGCGCGGCAAGGCGCCCCACCCAGCCGAGGCCCTCGGGGTCGCCCTGCCCAGCCGTGAAGCTGTCACCGAAGAAGTGCGCGCGTGCCTTCAAATGTCTGCCCTCCTGCCTGCCGCGGCAACTGCGCGGCGCTGCGTCGCAGGCATTGGCGCGCGCTCACTTGACCCTGAAGTTCACGACCTTGTCGGCGGCGCCGGATGCTGAGACGGTCAGCTTGTAGTTGCCCTTGGGCAGAAAGTACTTCTTCTTCAGCGTGTAGCTGAAGCGCTTGCCCTTGACCTTCGTCTTCAACTTGACGGGCTTGTCGCACTTCTTGCCCTTGCCGGCCTTCACGCTCTTGAAGCTGGCCTTGTTGTTGCGCAGCCAGAGGCAGCGCTTCTTCTTTGACAGCAGCTTCTTGTCGATCCGCTGCAGTGCGATCTTCGTGCCCTTCGGGGCGACGGCGGCGCTTCCGCTGATCGTCTTGAACTTCTTGCGCGTGACGCGCTTGCCCTTCGGCGAGCTCACCTTGAAGGTGAAGAGTCGCTGCACCGTGGTGCTTGCCGAGGCGGTGTTTCCGCTGCCGTCGACGCAGCTGACGACGAGTGTGTTGAGCCCGTGGGCCAGCGCCACCTGACTGCCGCTGGGCGCGGTGCATTCGAGGCTCGCGGTGCTGTCGTCGGAGTATGCGTACGCGAGCGCGACGTTGCTGGCGGTCGTCTTCAAGCCGTTGGCGGGCGCGGTGATCGCAACGGTCGGCGCCGCGTCGGCGGCGAATGCTGCGACATAGAACCCGCCGGACAAGCGTCGACCGGTCACGATCAGCCGTCCGTCAGGGCGGAAGTTGGCCGAACGGAGGATGTCGCCCGACTCGCCGCCGCTGAAGTGATGCGTGGCGTATCCACCGGGGATGGCCTGCGTCTGGTGGCCCAGCGGCGAGATCATCGCCAGGGCGGTGGCGACGGAGCCGGCCATGTCTTCGGCTTCGCCGGCCGCGACCAGATAGCCGTTGGCGTTCTCGCTGATCGCGGTCACCTCAGCGTTGTTGAGATTGGGGCCGAAGTTGACCGGGGTCAGCGCTCCCGCGTTGAAACTCGTGTCGGGCAGTCCGCCCGCTGTGAGGGCCTGCACAAACGCGCTTCCCCTGCTGCCCGTCTGGACCTTCCCGCCGACGACGATGCGTCCGTCGCGCAAGACCTGCAGCGATCGCGCATCAAGACTGCTGGAGCCGGCGGGAGGCTCGAGCGTGCGATAGCCGACAGAGTTGAACGTTGTGTCGAGTGTGCCGTCCTGATTGAGGCGCACCACCGCGATCGCTTCCTCAACGTGCAGCGCCACAAGCAGCTTGCCGTCGGGCTGAGTCTGGAGTCTGGCTACGTCGACGTCTGCGGTGGGGAAGAGCGAGGTGAACGCGGTGAGGTTGGAGTTGAAGTCGGTGTCCGGGAACCCGCCCTTGGCACGGATCAGCGAAGCGCGGGAGGGCGAGGAGCCGAAGTTGGTGCCGCCGGCAACGACGGTGTATTCACCGCTCGAATCGCGCATGATGGCGATTGAGTTCGGTGAGTCGCTGGATCCGACCGACAGGAATCCTCCGTTGAACCCAGCGGTGTCGTTGCTGCCATCGGGGTTCAGGCGCAGGAAGAAGGACTGCGGCGGATTGCTGGCATACGTGTACTGCCCGATCACCGCGATCTTGCCGTCGGGCTGCACGGCAATTCCCTCGGCATACAGACTCACCGGCCATGTGAAGGTTCGTTCCCCGTCAGTCCCGAAGTCAGGGTCGGGCGTGCCGTCCTCGAGCAGGCGCGTGACGATGACGTCCGACGAGGACGTGCCTGCGATGTCCGACAGCACGACGAGCTTGCCGTCGGACTGCAACGCCGCCTCGGCGCCGTAGTAGGTCGAGTCGCCGGTCTTCGTGAAGACCGCACCGCCGTTGAAGTGCGGATCTGGTGTGATCCCGAAGGTCGCCGCAGCAGGAGCGGCGGCCAGGAGCAGGGCGAGCAGGGCAAGGAGCAGAACTCGGAGCTTGGGCATGGGTTGGACCTTCTGGGCGTAAAGGTTGAGAGGGTTGACGGGCTGCAGTTCGGACGGGCGACGCCCGGGCTGCTGCGGCGATGATAGAGCCACGCGGTGCCAGGACAGCACGAAGGCCCGCACTGAGGCGGGCCTTCAAGGGTCTGGCGGGTGTTGCGGCGGGAGCTAGGCCGGCTGTCCGATCAGCTCCATCGCAATCTCGGCCGTCTGCGTCGGCGTGCGGCCGACGCGGATGCCTGCGGCCTCGAGCGCCTCGGCCTTGGCCTTGGCGGTGCCGGCGCTGCCCGAGACGATGGCGCCTGCGTGGCCCATCTGCTTGCCCTCGGGGGCCGTGAAGCCCGCGATGTAGGCGACGACGGGCTTCTTCACGTTGGCCTTGACGTAACTTGCGGCCTCTTCTTCGGCCGAGCCACCGATCTCACCGCTCATCACGATCAGGTCGGTCTGGTCGTCGGCCTCGAAGAGCTCGATGATGTCGATGAAGCTGCTGCCCGGAACCGGGTCGCCGCCGATACCGACGATGCTCGAGTTGCCGAAGCCCTTCTGCGCCAGCTCGTTACCGATCTGGTAGGTCAGCGTGCCGCTGCGCGAGACGACACCGACGTTGCCCGGCTTGAAGAAGCTGGCCGGGATGATGCCGACGTTGGCCTTGCCCGGCGAGAGGATGCCGGGGCAGTTGGGGCCGACGATGCGCGTGTTCGGAAAGTCGCGCTTGACCTGGTTGTAGAGCTTCAGCTCGTCGTGGGCCGGGATGCCCTCGGTGATGATCACGACGAGCTCGACGCCGGCCTCGGCCGCCTCGAGCGCGCTGGCTGCCGCAAATGGCGGCGGCACGAAGATCATCGCCGTGTTGGCCTGCGTCTCGGCGACGGTGTCGGCCCAGTTGGCGAAGACGGGGATGCCTTCGACGTTCTCGCCGGCCTTCTTCGGGTTGATTCCGCCGACGACGTTGGTCCCGTAGGCGCGGTTGTTGAGGGTGTGGAAACTGCCTTCGCGGCCGGTGATGCCGGCAACGGCGAGGCGTGTGTTCTCGTCAATCAGGATCGACATTTCTCTAGGCCTCCTTGGCCAGGGCGACGACCTGCTCGGCAGCGCCGTCCATCGTTGTTGCCGCGTGCACGTTGGGCAGGTTGGCGGCCTCGAGGATCTCGCGGCCGGCGACGTCGTTGGTGCCGTCCAGTCGCACGACGAAGGGGACCTCGGGCTTGAGGTCCTCGAAGGCGGCGACCAGGCCCTTGGCGACCTCGTCGCAGCGCGTGATGCCGCCGAAGATGTTGAAGAGCACGGCCTTGACCTTGTCGTTGCTGAGGATCAGCTCGACTGCCTGCTTGACCTTCTCGGCGTCGCTTCCGCCACCGGCGTCGAGGAAGTTGGCCGGCTCGCCGCCGTGCTGGGCGACGACGTCGAGCGTGCTCATGACGAGCCCGGCGCCGTTGCCGAGGATGCCGATGTCGCCGTCGAGCTTGACGTAGACGACGCCCTGCTCCTTGGCGCGCAGCTCGATCGGGTCGGCGTTTGCGGCGTCGCCGAGTCCTTCGTGGTCGGGGTGGCGGAACTCGGCGTTGCCGTCGAGGCTGACCTTGGCGTCGAGCGCCTTGATCGAGCGGTCGGGCTGCACGATCAGCGGGTTGATCTCGGCCAGCGTCGCGTCCTCTTCGATCCAGACGTCATATAGCTGGGTGAGCGCGGTGGCCACGCCGTCGACGAGGTCGGCTTCAACGCCGCCGTCGGTGGCGATCTTCACGGCTTCGTCCTTGGTCAGCCCGACGAGCGGGTCGACGTAGTGGCGGATCAGCTTCTCGGGGGTCTTCTCTGCGACCTCCTCGATGTCCATTCCGCCCTCGGTGCTGAACATCACCATCGGCTGCTTGGCCGAGCGGTCGAGCAGGATCGAGGCGTAGAACTCGTCCTCGATGTCCGACGCGTGCTCGATCCAGAGCGTGCGCGTGATGTGGCCCTTGATGTCGAGGCCGAGGATGTTGGTGGCGTGCTCTTTGGCGGCCTCCGCGTCGGCGGCGAACTTGACGCCGCCGAGCTTGCCGCGCCCGCCCATCAGGACCTGCGACTTGACCATCACCGGGTAGCCGACCTCGTCGGCTGCGGCGAGGGCGTCCTCAACTGTGGTGACGGCCTTGCCGTCGGAAACTGTCAGCCCATGCTTGCGGAAGAGCTGCTTGCCTTGATATTCGAGAAGGTCCATCCTGGGGTACTCCAGTTAGGGGATACACAAATTTGGTATGCCGAGCGCGATTCGTACTATGTGTCACAGCTTCGGCGCGCGCAGAACTTATCAACGAGAAACATGGCTATTCCAAAAGACATCAAGTGGGTCACATTCGACGTTTACGGCACTCTCATTGACTGGGAGAGTGGCGTCTATGAAGCCTTCCAGACGGAGGCCGAACGGACGGACTTCACCCTGCCCGACAAGTCGACCCTGATCGAACTCTTCAACAAGCACCAGGAGGAGATCACGAGCGGCTCGTACGAGCTCTACGCCGAGGTTCTGCGCCAGATCGCCCTGCGCATCGCCAAGGACGTCGAATGGGATCTCGAGCCGTCGCGCACGAACTTCCTGCCCGACAGCGTGATCCGCTGGAAGCCCTACCGTGAGGCCAACGCCGCGCTCGACCGCATCGCCAAGAAGTACCAGGTCGGCCTCGTCGTCAACATCGACGACAAGCTGCTGGTCGCGAGCCGCCGCCACATCCGCAGTGACTTCGACATCGTCGTCACGGCCCAGCAGGTCAGGAGCTACAAGCCCGAGACTGCCCACTTCACCGAGACGGCCCGCCGCATCGGCGGCAAGAAGGGCTGGATGCACGTTGGTGCCTCCTACTACTACGACGTGCAGCCCTCGCTCAAGAGCAAGCTGCCGACCGTCTGGGTCAACCGTCACAAAGAGAAGCTCGGCGACCCCAAGGCCAAGAAGCCTGACCTTGAGGTCAAGAACCTGCGCGAACTGGCAGACAAGCTCAAGGCGTGAATTGATTGTCGCCGCCGTCGCGGCGACGCGTTGGCCACGCAGCTGAGTTTGATTGTCGCCGCCTTCGCGGCGACGCGTTCGCCACGCAGGCTTTCCCCCTTCGGGCGAGGGTGACCCTCGCCCTTCGGGTTTGCGGACACCAGGCGTGAGCTGATTGTCGCCGCCTACGCGGCGACGCGTTCGCCACGCAGGCTGTCCCCCTTCGGGCGAGGGTGACCCTCGCCCTTCGGGTTTGCGGACACAAGGCTGGAGTGAGGGGGTCGCCGCCTTCGCGGTGACCCCCGCCCGTATGGGCTCTGCTACTTCAAGCGGATCTTGCCGCTGACGGTCGCGCTGTTTGCCAGTCCGCTACCGCTGAGGGTGACGTTGGCAGTCAGCTTCGCCGGCTTCTGCTTCTTTGTCTTCTTCAGCAGCTTCTTCACGCTGCTCGGCAGATTGAGCTTGATCGTCCGCAGCTTGCCTGCGGTGACAATCGTGGGCTTGGCCGTGATCGTCACGGTCTTCGAGGCCGTCTTCTTGGCCTTCTTCGACTTCTTGGACTTACTCGACTTCTTGGCGTTGGGAAGCTTGATCGTCGCGACAGCAGTCAGCGAAGCGTCGACGCTGCTGGCTGCAAGGACCCGGATCACATTCTTCTTGAACGAGAGCTGCTGACTGATCGCGAGCACAGGGCAGGCGTCGACATAAAGCGCCGACTGAGGACATTTGTCCTGCGACTCGTCGCCGTACCCGTCGCCATCAACGTCTGGCTCAAGCACTGCCGATATCACGGACCTGCTGCCTGGAATCGTGCTGGTGCTGGTGATCGTCGTTCCTGCGACCAGGCCCTCGTTGCTGGAGCTCTCGTAACGGATGATGTCCTCGGCGTCACCGGTGTTGCACATCAATGCCGAACCATGGAAGTAGTTGACACCGAGGCGCTGTCCGGCGCTCACCGGGATGCGCGCACTGAAGCTCGGGATGGTGTCTGCGTCAACCCGTTGATACGGCGTCACCACGTTCAGGAGGTAGTCGTCTTCGCTACGGGTTCCGACGATCAGGGACACCATTCCAACACTGCTCGCGCCGTACCGATTCAGGCTCCAACTGGTGATCACGCCCGCACTCGGCACAGTGAAGTTCGTGGCAGCTGTACTGCGCGCCATGAACTGGGTTCCAGGCGCCGAAGCCGGCGTCGTTGTGCAAGCAGTGGTGCCGAGCGTTGTGGCGGCGTGTGCGGTGCTCGCAGCAGCCAGCGCAGTGACCAGCAGAATTGTGAAAGTCAACAGTCGTTTCATCCGTCTGAGTCTAGGTACCTTGCGATCACCGGACGCTCTCCGCCGTGGCCGGCACGGCCCGCCTCTCCGTCGGCAGTACAGAAGGTGTTTCTGTCACGGCAGCTGTGGGTAGGAACCCCACATGGGGGAGAACGTGCTGCTGAAGTCGGGCGAGGGTGCGGGCGACCCTCCGCGTCGCTCGGCTTCTGCGCAGGCGGAGACGTCCACCGATCCGGTCTCGATCTCACGCGGCACGATCATGCGGGCGGCGTGGCTTCGGCGCACATTCACCCTGCTGCTGCTTGTGTTTGTGCTGGCCGGTGCGCTCTCGGTCTTCGGCGTCAATGAGGAGCGCGTCGTCGCGACGGCCGCCGGCTATGAGCTGACCGTCGAATACAGCGCCGTCACCCGTCCCGGGCTGCGCACGCCCTGGAAGATCCGCGTCGAGCGCGCCGGTGGCTTTGACGGGCCGCTCGAACTGCGCACGAACTCGAGCTATCTCGAGCTCTTCGACTACCACCAGATGTATCCCGAGCCCGCGGCGATGCGCCGCGACGGACAGTGGACGATTCTCGAGTTCCAGGAGCCGGCGGGCGACCGGTTTGAGTTCTCCTTCGACGCCAGGATCAGCCCGGCCACCCTGCGCGGCAGCAGCGCACGAACTGCCGTGCTCGAATACGGCCGCCCCGTCGTCGAGGTTCAGTACAGGACGCGGGTGATGCCGTGATGGACATCGTGCTGCGAGCCAGCGTCGTGTTCTTTGTGATCTGGGTGCTTCTCCGCATCCTCGGCCGACGCGAACTTTCCGAGCTGACCCCGTTCGATCTCGTTGTGTTGATCGTGCTCGGCGACCTGGTTCAGCAGGGCGTCACGCAGGAGGACACATCGATCACCGGCTCTGCGCTGGCGGCCGGGACGATGGTGATGTGGACGATCGTGATCTCGACCGGGACCTTCTTCTCGCGCGGCCTGCGCAGGATGTTCAAGGGTGTTCCGTTGATCGTCGTCCGCGACGGCGAAGTCTTTGAGGACGTCCTGCGCGCGCAGCGCGTCGACATCGAGTACCTCAAGGACGCCGCCCGTCAACAGTCGA
>JBIQMF010000010.1:0-15311 GCA_044463545.1 Solirubrobacterales bacterium | reverse complement strand
CTTGTTCAAGGGGTTTTCTGCCGCGCATCTGGCTTGCATGCCGGAGGCATGCAAAGGTTGAGGTGGGGTTGGTCTGTGGTTGGTTGTGGCAGGGAAGCGGTATGTTCGTCAGCCCGTCGTGTTTGACTAGACGATGAGCGCGACGCGGCGGAGCCGTCTCGCCGACTGCCCTCGTCCACTGCCCTCGCGCAAGAATCCCCCCGCATGTTCGAAGACCAAGAACGCTTCACGCTGAAGAAACGCTTCTTTGCCGGCTCGCTGACGATCGTCCTCGTCGCCGCGTTGGTCTCGGCGCTGGCCGCCTTTGCCGCGCGCGACTCGGCCGTTCCGCTGGCTATTCCGGGGCTGCCCATCACCGAGGTTCCGAAGTATGACGGCGGTCCGCAGACGGTGCTGCTGATCGGCGCCGACACGCGCAAGAGCGACCGCGAGCTGGGGCTCAAAGCGCGCTCGGACACGATGATGCTGGTGCGTCTGAACCCGAAGAAGGACGTCACCACGGTGCTCTCGATCCCACGTGACCTGCGCGTGAGGATTCCGGGGCACGGCACGGCCAAGTTCAACGAGTCCTACACCCACGGCGGCGCCAAGCTCGTGATCGAGACGATCAAGGAGGCCTTCGGCATCGACGTCGACCGCGTCGCCGAGGTCGACTTCCGCGGATTCGCCCAGGCCGTCGACGCCATCGGTTGCGTCTACACCGACATCGACCGCAAGTACTTCCACAGCAACGTCGGCCTTCCCTACGGCGCGCAGTTCGCCGCCATCGACATCAAGGCCGGCTACCAGAAGCTCTGCGGCTACCGCGCGCTCGACTATGTGCGCTTCCGCCACTACGACAGTGACCTCTACCGCGAAGACCGCCAGCAGGGCTTCTTGCGACAGGCCAAGCAGCAGGTCGACGTGCTCAGCCTGCTGACCAACGCCCGCAAGCTCGGCCGCGTCGTGAACAAGAACCTGCGCACCGACCGCTGGCTTGCCAGCGGCAAGAACCTGCAGCGCTTCATGCGCCTGGCCTCGGAGTCGGCCGGCAAGCCCGTCTTCCAGGTCGAGATCCCGAACACGACGACACCGATGATCGGCGGCGTCTCCTACGTCGATGCGTCCGACGCCTCCAAGCGCAAGGCCGCACGCATCTTCGAGAACGGACCGACGCAGAAGGGTGTGAACCACACGGCCGAGGCGCGCGCGAAGGGTCCGGCTCCGGCCAGGCGGGCCAAGCGCAGCCGGGGCCTCCCGGCCGGGATCGTGAAGGCCCAGGACGCCGGCTTCAAGCAGGCCGTTCTGGCCGGCGCGGGTGTGCGCATCGACGTCTTCTACCCGACCGTGATGCACCAGGGCTCCTCCTACCAGGACAAGAGCACGCGCGGCTACCGCATGACGACGAGCGACGGCAAGCGCGTCTCTGCCTACCGCATCGTCGCCAAGATCAACAACACGGCCGGTGACTACTACGGCGTGCAGGGCGTCAACTGGGAGGATCCTCCGATCCTCAAGAACCCCTCGGAGTCGCGCAAGGTCGGCGGTCGCGAGTACCTCCTCTACTACGAGGGCAAGAAGCTGGCGCTCGTGGCCTTCCGCCGCGAAGGCGCCTCCTACTGGGTCGCAAACACGCTCTCGCGCAAGCTGACCGAGCGCCAGATGCTCTCGATCGCCCAGAATCTGCGGCTGCGCAAGCGCTGACCGAGCCACTTTCGGCTGCGTAGGCGCGCCGCGCCGCGACCGACCGATCCAGGGCAGTCCGCATACCCACTTGAGGGCAGCCCGCGCCGCCCGGCAGCTACTACCCTTGCGCCCATGTCAAATCTGCCTGAGAACAGCGAAAAACCGCCGATTGGAGTGATCGGAGCAGGATGGGTCGGTCTCGTGACCGCCTGCTGCTTCGCCGAGCTTGGTCACGAGGTGGTGGTGCGCGAAATTGTCCAGGAGAAGGTCGACGCTCTGAATCGTGGCGAGCAGCTCATCCACGAGCCCGGGCTGCCCGAGCTGATGCGCAAGAACGCCGACCACATGACTTTCACGACCGACATGTCGCAGGTGCTCGACCGCACCCGCCTGATGTTCGTCTGCGTCGACACGCCGCCGACGTACTCGGGTGACGCCGACCTCTCGCGCGTCCAGACCGTCGTGCGCGAAGTCGGCGACAGCAACGAGCACGCGCTGATCATGAAGAGCACCGTGCCGGTCGGCACGGGCGCAGCAATCCGCCGCGACAAGCACGACCTCGCGTACGTCTCCTGCCCCGAGTTCCTCAAGGAGGGCACGGCAGTCGACGACTTCATGAACCCGGACCGCGTCGTCATCGGGGCAGACCCGGGCGACTGGGCCGGCGACGCCGTGGAGTCGATCTACAAGCCGCTGGGCGGCGAGCTCGTGCGCACCGACATCGCCTCGGCCGAGATGATCAAGCTGGCCAGCAACGCCTTCCTGGCGACCAAGATCAGCTTCATCAATGAGATCGCCAACGTCTCCGAGGAAGTCGGAGCCGACGTCGTCGAGGTCGCGCGTGGAATGGGCCTCGACGAGCGCATCGGCCCCAAGTTCCTGCACGCAGGCATCGGCTACGGCGGGAGCTGCTTCCCCAAGGACGTCACCGCGCTCAAGCAGCTGGCCGGCAACTCGGGCTACCACTTCCAGTTGTTGAACGCCGTGATCGAGGTCAACGAGCTGCAGAAGCGCCGTGTCATCGGCAAGCTCAAGAAGCACCTCGGCGACTCGCTGGTGGGCAAGAAGATCGCCCTCCTCGGCCTCTCCTTCAAGCCCCACACCGACGACATGCGCGAGGCATCTTCGCTGGTGCTCAGCTCGCGTCTGCGCGGTGAGGGCGCCGTCGTCACCGCGTACGACCCCGTCGCCGCCGAGCGCGCCGCCGAGCTCCTGCCCGGCGTCGAGATCGAGGACTCGCCGATGGCGGCCCTCGAGGGTGCCGACGCGGCCGTGATCGTCACCGAGTGGCCGCAGTTCGCCGAGCTCGACCTCGCCGAGGTGCGCGCCACCATGCGCACCCCGCTGGTGATCGACGGACGCAACCTGCTCGACGGGGCGGCAGTCGCAGCCGCCGGCTTCGCCTACGAGGGCATTGGCCGTCCGTCGGTGGCAGCGGCCGAGCCGACGGCCGCCGCGGTCGCGGAGTAAGGAAAAAAATGCAGGCGGTGATCCTGTCCGGGGGCCAGGGCACACGCCTGCGCCCGCTGACCAGCACGATGCCCAAGCCGGCCGTGCCGATGGTCGGTCGCCCCATGCTTTCGTACATGATCGACTGGCTGCACGCCCACGGCGTCAGCGAGATCGTGATGTCGGTCGGCTACAAGGCCGACGGGCTGCGCGCGGCGCTCGACGCCGCCGGGCACCCCGGCGTCTCGATCACCTACGTCGAAGAGCCCGAGCCGCTGGGCACGGCCGGTGCCGTCAAGTTCGCCGAGCGGCAGCTCGACGAGCGCTTCCTCGTGCTCAACGGGGACACCTTGGCCGACTACGACCTCTCGGCCGAGATCGCCCAGCACGAGGCCACCGGCGCGCGCGCCACGCTGGCGCTGGTGCCCGTCGAGGACGCCACCGCCTACGGCGTCGTGCTCAGCGATACCGAGCGCCGCGTCGAGGCGTTCCTCGAGAAGCCGAAGGCCGAGGACGCGCCGCCCGACCCGCGCATCAATGCCGGGGCCTATGTGCTCGAGCGCGACGTGCTCGAGTTGATCCCGGCCGGGCAGAGCTGCTCCTTCGAGCGTGATGTCTTTCCCGAGCTCGTCGGTCACGGCATCTACGCCTACGACGCCGACGGCTACTGGCTCGACCTCGGCACGCCCGAGCGTTATGTCGAGGCCACGCGCGACCTGCTGGCCGGCCGCGTCCACTCGTGGCTTGACACCCTGCGCGACGCCGACGGCAACTGCGTGGAGGCCGGCGCGTCGACCGCCGGGGCCGAGCTCGTCGCGCCCGTCGTGATCGGCGCCGGTGCTGCACTTGCACCCGGCAGCCGCGTCGGCCCCGACAGCGTGATCGGCGCCGGCAGCACGCTGGCCGCCGGCAGCGTCGTCGAGCGCTCCGTGTTGATGGAAGGATGCAGCCTCGGACCGGGTGCGAGCGTGCGCGATTCGATCCTGGCCCCGCGCGTCGCGGTTGGCGAGGGCGCGAGCATCGAGCAGGGCTGCGTCGTCGGCGAGGCCGCGGTGATCGACGCTGCGCGTAGTCTCAGTGCCCAGAAGATTGAAGCGGGGGAGGTGCCGCTCGATGCCTGAGACGCTGAGCGCGGCCGCGATCAACGAGGTCGACAAGAACAATCTGTTGGCGGACATCCTGGCCATGCCGGAGCACATCGCCGACGCCATGTGGCGTGCCGAGAGCGCATTCCTGACGCCCGGCCGGGCGCGCTCGCTGGTCGTCTGCGGAATGGGCGGGTCGGCCATCGGTGCCGACATCGCGGCGAGCCTGATCGGTCCGCGCGCCAGCGGCGCCATCGTCACCAATCGTGGCTACGACCTGCCCAGTTGGGTCGGCGAAGAAGACGCCGTCGTGCTCTCTTCCTACTCGGGCTCGACCGAAGAGACGCTGTCCTGCTTTGAGCAGGCCCGCGCCAGCGGCGCCAAGCTCTACGTCGTCAGCTCCGGCGGCCCGATCTCGGCTGCGGCCCACGAGGCCGGCATTCCGCTGATCGGTCTCCCCGGCATCTTCCAACCGCGCGCCGCCGTCGCCTATGGAGTCGTCTCGGTCGTCGAGATAGCCATCGCCTGCGGCATCGCCCCGGCCGAGTTGCGCGCAGAGCTGGCGGCGACGGCCGAGCGCCTGCCTGCGCTGGCGGCGGCCTGGTCGCCGACGGGCGAAGACCGTCTGGCGCGCGAGCTGGCGCGCGAGGCCCTGGGCCGGCTCGTGGTGATCTACGGCGCCGAGCTGACGGCGCCGGCCGCCTACCGCTGGCGTTGCCAGATCAACGAGAACGCCAAGTATCCGGCCTGGGAGATGTTCCTGCCGGAAGCCAACCACAACGAGATCTGCGGCTGGGAGGGCACAAGCGAGCTGACCGACGCCGTCGGTTGGTTTCTGGCCGACCCCGACCAGCACCCGCGGACGGCAGCGCGCATCAACGCGACCGAAGAGATCGTGGTGGCCAGCGGTGGCCAGGTGCGGACGATCAGCGTTGCCGGCAGTTCGCGCGCCGAGCGGCTGTTCGCTCTGGTTCTGCTGGGCGACCTGATGTCGCTCTATCTGGCGGTCCTGCGTGGTGTCGACCCGACGCCGGTCGGGCCGATCGAAGAACTCAAGGACCGACTCGGTCGGCCCACGAGCGCCGGCTAGTGCCGGGCGCATCGGACATCGCAGATCCGGCGTTGGCCGAGGCCGGCGCGATGCGCGTCGACTGGGCCGGCAACGAGATGCCGGTGCTCGGCCGCACGCGGCAGCGATTCGCCGTCGAGCAACCCTTCGCCGGGTTGCGCATCGGTGCCTGCCTGCACATCACGGCCGAGACTGCCAACCTGGCGCGTGCCCTGATCGCCGGCGGTGCCGAGCTTGCCATCTGTGCCAGCAACCCGCTCTCGACGCAGGACGATGTCGCGGCGGCCCTTGCCGAGCGCGACGGCGCGCACGTCTTCGCCGTCAACGGTGAAGACGAGGCCAGCTTCCAGCGCCACATCGACGCTGTCTGCGAATTCGCGCCGCAGCTCACGCTCGACGACGGCGCCGACATCATCAGCGCGCTGCACGGCGCCCACCGCGCCCACCTCGATGCGGTCATCGGCGGCACCGAGGAGACCTCGACCGGCGTCATCCGCCTGCGCGCGATGGAGCGCGAAGGGGTGCTGTCCTACCCCGTGATCGCGGTCAACGAGTCGCGTACGCAGAGCCGCTTTGACACGCGCTACGGGACCGGTCAGTCGACACTCGACGGCATCGTGCGCGCCACCAACCTGTTGATCGCCGGTCGCGTCGTCGTGGTGATCGGCTACGGCGCCTGCGGGCAGGGCGTGGCATCGCGCGCGCAGGGCCTCGGGGCAAACGTGATCGTCTGCGAGGTCGATCCGCAGCGCGCGCTCGAAGCTGTGATGGATGGATACACCGTGCTCCCGGCAGCCCGCGCCGCCGAGCGCGCCGACGTCATCGTCACCGTCACGGGCGGGCGCGACGCCGTCGCAGGAGGACTCTTCGACGCGATGGGCGACGGCACGATCATCTGCAACGCCGGCCACTTCGACGTCGAGATCAACAAAGAGGATCTGGCCGCGCGCGCATCCGAGCGTGCTGTCGTGCGGCCGCTCGTCGAGCGCTTCACGCTCAGTGGCGGACGCCGCATCTACCTGTTGGCCGAGGGGCGCCTCGTCAACCTCGCCGCGGCCGAAGGGCACCCGCCGGCCGTGATGGACATGAACTTCGCAAACCAGGCGCTGGCCGCGCTGCACCTCGTGACCGACGGCGGCGCGCTCGAGCCGCGCGTGCACCCGGTGCCACCGCACGTCGACGACGCCATCGCAAGGCTCAAACTCGACTCGCTGCGCGTCGAGATCGACGAGCTGACAACTGCGCAGCGCAGCTACCTGACTTCGTGGGACTCACTCGAAAGGAACTGAACCAGCGATGAAAGCAATGGTCCTGGCCGCCGGACTCGGCACCCGCCTCAAGCCCATCACCTTCGGCATCCCCAAGCCGATGGTGCCCGTGATCGACCGCCCCTGCATGGCGCACCTGTTGGCGCTGGTCGAGCGCCACGGCTTCACCGACGTGGTCGCCAACCTGCACTACTTCCCGGACACGATCCGCGACTATTTCGGCGACGGCAGCGACTTCGGCGTCAACCTGCAGTACAACTTCGAGCCCGAGCTCTCCGGCACGGCCGGAGGGGTGCGCGCGGTCAAGGACATCCTGATCGAGGACGATGAGCCCTTCCTCATCATCAGCGGCGACGCCCTCACCGACATCGACCTGACGGCGCTGGTCGAGCGCCACCGCGCCGCCGGGGGCGTCGCCACGCTCACGGTCAAGCGTGTGCCGGACACCCGCGAGTACGGCGTCGTGCTGCACGACGAGTCCGGTCGTATCACCGGCTTCCAGGAAAAGCCCGACCCCGAGGACGCGCTCAGCGACCTCGGCAACTGTGGCATCTACGTCTTCAGTCCAGAGATCTTCGACTACTTCCCCGACAGTGACTTCGTCGACTGGGCGCAGGACGTCTTCCCGGCGTTGCTGGAGGGCGACGTCCCCTTCTACATCCACGAGATCGAGGAGTACTGGAACGACGTCGGCTCGCTGCGCGAGCTGCGCGAGGGCACCTTCGACGCCCTGACCGGCGCGCTCGACCTGGGTATCCCCGGCACCGGCAGCAGCGACGGGGTCCACACGGCTGACCCCGGCGCGCTCGACGCCGCCGAGCTCGTCGAGGGTCCGGTCTGGATCGGCCGCGGCGTCGAGATCGGTCAGGGTGTGAAGTTGCAGGGCCCCGTCGTGATCGGCGACAACGCCACGATCGGCGACGGTGCAGCCATCCGCGATTCGATCGTCTTCCCCGGCGGTGAGGTGCCGCCGCACTCGCTGAGTGTCGGCGCCATTCTCGGCAAGGGCGACATCGCCGCAAACCTCGCGCTCCCTGAGCGCTGAGAGCCGCGCGAAGACGTTCAATTGGAAATTTTGCGTAGGACGCGCAATACTGCTTCGCACACCTCAATCGTGAAAGGCCCATCCGTGCATCTCAAGAAGGCCATGATCACTGCAATCGCCGTGATCGCTGTCTGCGGGCTCAGCGCCCAGACGGCATCCGCAAAGTCGATCCGCGTCACTGCCGCCTACGGCTTCTCCGGACTCTGCGTGCCCGCGCAGTCTGAGATCAGCTACCGGCTTACCTTCTCCGCCGCCGTCAAGGTCAGCGGGGTCGCCAAGCCCAGGTCGGTGCGCATCAGCTATCAGATCATCGACAGGACGAGCGGCTTCACGCTGCGTTCGGGAACGACAACTCTGCAACGCAAGCGGGGTTACAAGGGTGCAAAGACGCCGCGCTTCACGGCCAGCGCCAGTCATGTCCTGAACTACAAGTTGAAGATGAGCTACAAAGCATTCGGCAGAACCCTCAAGAGTTCGAAGACGTTCGTCGACCCGATCCCGACAGCCGACGACATCAACTACTCGGGCCTGCCTGCCTGCTGAGCCGAGAAGCGAGCTGCTGAGGACGCCTTGAGGATCTTGCGCACACCGCTCGTCGGCCTGCTGGTACTGGCCGGGCTGCTCGCGCTGCCGCAACTGGCGGCGGCGGCCCAGCCCGCCGGCACGATCGACCTCACGAGCGTGCGGGCAGAGGGCCCCGTGCGCGACGCCATCCTGCCCCAGGGCGCGCGCATCGCAGCCGGCCCTCAGGCGGTGGCCAGCGCCGACTTTCTCGACAGCGCCGGCCGCCGCTTCACGCTCGACACTACGGTTCTGGGCTTCGACCTCAATCCGGCCGCCGCCGTGCTCAACTCGATCCGCCACGGCAAGGAGATCTCGAAGCTCACGGCGCACGCCGTACCGATGGCGTCGATCGTCTCGATCTGCGGCAACGCCGACGCCATCGCCTGTTACCGGCCGATGTCCGGCGGATACGGCGAGCTGTGGTTCGCCACCGACGACTCAGACTGGCTGCACTCGCTGGTACACGAGTACGGACACCACCTCGACAATCAGTACGCCAATGTCTCGCAGTTGCGCAGCTACGGCTACGGCAACGGCTGTGCAATCAGCAACGACGGCACGCGCGACTGGTACTTCGCCCGCATCACTGCCAGCAACACAACCGACCGCAACCGCTTCTACTGCGCCGGCGCCGACTGGGAGCACCTCATCCCGGAGCTTTTCGCCGAGGACTACGTGGTGCTAAACGGCATCACCGGTTGGCAGCTTTCGAGCGCGCAGCCGCCCAACCAGTACCAGTTGACCGCGCTGCAGTACGACCTCGAGCACAAGCTGCTGCGCCTGACGCGCGGCTACAAGAAGCGCATCCGCCGCGGCAAGCAGCACAAGCAGCGCTTCTCGACTCCCTTCTACAGCCTCACCGACGTCACCGTAAAGACCGCAAAGGGCGGCGACTTCGACATCAAGCTCTACTCGATCAAGCCGCGCAAGCTCTGGCGCACCGCGAAGAAGCGTGGCCGCAATGAGCGCCTGACCGTCTTCGTCGCCCCCGGCAACTGGGAGATCGTCGTCAAGAGCAAGCGTCGCCGCACGGGCACGGCCAAGATCCAGATCAAGCTTCGCTGAGCCGGCGGCGGGAAGTCAGTCGCCGATGATGCGCACGGCGATGATGTTGGGCCGCGTCGTGCCGAAGGTCTTGGAGCCGCCGGGGTCGACCATCTCGCGGCGTTCGAGCCGGTAGTCGATCTCGATGCGCGCTCCTTCTTCGATTGCGCCGATGGCGGCGTCGCGCAGCTCGCCGGTGAGCTCAAAGGCGTCGGGCTTGTGGTGGTCGTCGCCGGCGATGTTGACGAGCATGTGCCGCTCTTCGTCGCCGGAGTCCCAGAAGAACAAAACCTCGCCGCTGGCCGTGACAATCGCGTCGCTGTTCATGTGCAGAAGTTTGACATTTGTGTCTTGATCTGTCACTGGCAGGGCGTCAGGGTGGGGGAATGGCCGGCGCAGCACTCACGAGACTTGCGGCGTTGCTGGCTCCGCCGCGCTGCTCGGGCTGCGCCGAGGCGTGCGCTGCCGACCGCTGGATCTGCGGGCGGTGCCGGGAGCTGCTGCGGCTGGCCGACCCGCCGCCGTCACGCGGCAGCACCGGCGCCGCGTTCGCCTACGAGCGACCCGCGCGCGAGCTGGTGCTGGCACTCAAGTTCGGCGGAGCGGTGGCGCTTGCCGACGAACTGGCCGCGCTGATGCTCGACAGGCTGGGGCCCCAGCTCGACAGTGCCGACCTCATCGTGCCGGCCCCCGCGCACCCGCAGCGGCTGCGGCGTCGCGGCTACAACCAGTCGCGCCTGCTGGCCGACGCGCTGGCCGCGCGCTGCGGCGCGGCGGTGCTCGACTGCCTGAGGCGCAGCGGCACGCGGCCGCCACAGTCAGAGCTCGGCAGACGCCAGCGCATGGCCCTGCCGGCCGACGCGATCACGCTGCGAGCGCGCGCCCTTCGGCCGCTCTCAGAGATCCTTGAGCGGCGCGCTCAGACGAACGTTGTGGTGTGCGACGACGTGACCACGACAGGCAGTACATTGGACGCATGTACTCGGGCATTGCGAAAACAACTGCCGGAGGCTGGCCCAGCCAGACTTCGAGCGGTTGTGTTCGCGGCGGCCTGAGTGCCCGGGAAGCTCGAATCCCCGGGCAGGACTGACCGGACTGCCGGCGCCGCGGCGCCGCAGTTGTGGTCGGTCCCCTCGGCCGGTCACAGCAGTCCGTTCACCCTTCGTCAAAACATCACGAGTTGGGAGATGGTTGGACATGCAGATCGAGATCAGGTCACGCAACGGAGTCGCAATCACGGATGAGCTGCGCAGCTACGCAGCACGACGATTCGAGAAGGTCGACAAGATGGTTTCCGACCTCGCCCGGCTCGAGCTTGAGCTCAAGACCGAGCGCAATCCGGCCATCCGCGAGCAGTTCAGCGTCGACGCGACGCTCTACATCAAGGGCAAGACCCTGCGCGCGACCAGCCGGTCCTTCGATCTCAAGCACGCCATGCACCAGGTCTCTGACGAGCTCTCGCGACAGGTCGACAAGTTGGCCGCCAAGCGGCGTGCGCGCAGGATCGCCCAGCGTCGCACCGCCAAGACGATGGGTGGTGCACAACCGCCCGGCCTGACGGCCTGAGCCCCGGCCGGAGAGGCAGGAGGCAGAGCGGCGAGAGGTAGAGTAAGCCCCTATGTCGCTGATCGACCGCGCCCTCCGCATCGGCGAGGGAAAAAAGTTCAAGCAGTTTGAGAAGAAGGCTTCGCTCGTCAACGCCTTCGAGCCCGAGATGGAGTTGCTCGAAGACGACGAGATCGCCGAGGAGTTCGCCGCGCTCAAGCAGCGCCACGCCGACGGCGAGTCGCTCGACGACCTGCTGCCGCACGCCTTCGCCCTGACACGTGAGGCCGGCCGGCGCACGATGGGGATGCGCCACTTCGACGTGCAGCTGATCGGTGGCATGGTGCTGCACCACGGCGACATCGCCGAGATGAAGACCGGTGAAGGCAAGACGCTGACGGCGACGCTCCCGGTCGCGCTCAATGCGCTCAGCGGCAAGGGCGTCCACGTCGTCACGGTCAACGACTACCTGGCCCGTCGTGACGCCGAATGGATGATGCCGATCTACGACATGCTGGGCCTCACCGTCGGCATTCTGCAGAGCGAGATCAACGACTGGGACTACAAGCGCGCCGCCTACGAGGCCGACATCACCTACGGCACCAACAGCGAGTTCGGCTTCGACTACCTGCGCGACAACCTCGCCCACAGCAAAGAGGAAAAGGTCCAGCGCGGCCACTCCTACGCCATCGTCGACGAGGTCGACAACATCCTCATCGACGAGGCCAGGACGCCGCTGATCATCTCCGGCCAGCCCGAGCAGGCCGCCGACTACTACAAGCAGTTCGCCAAGCTGGCGCGCACGATGGTGCAGGGCGAGAAGCCCAAAGAAATCTCGGCCAAGGACCGCACCTGGGTCGCCGACTTCGACTTCGAGGCCGACGAGAAGTACAAGACGGTCTCGATCACCGAACAGGGCGTGGCCAAGGCCGAGAAGTTTCTCGGCATCGAGAACCTCTACCTGGCCGAGACCGGGACGCTCGTCAACCACCTGATGCAGGCGCTGAAGGCCGAGTCGCTGTACAAGCGCGACATCGACTACGCAGTGATCGACGGTGAGGTCAAGATCATCGACGAATTCACCGGCCGCATCCTCGAGGGACGCCGCTGGAGCGAGGGTCTGCACCAGGCCGTCGAGGCCAAGGAGAACGTCGCGATCCAGGAGGAGAACCAGACGGTTGCGACGATCACCTACCAGAACTACTTCCGCCGCTACGACAAACTGGCGGGCATGACCGGTACGGCTCTGACCGAGGCCACCGAGTTCATGAAGATCTACGAGCTGCAGGTCGTGGAAGTCCCGACCAACCGGCCGCTCGTGCGTGCCGGCCGCAACGACGAGATCTACAGGACGAAGGACGGCAAGTGGGCCGCCATCGAGCGTGAAATCGTCGAGCGGCACGAGCGCAACCAGCCGATCCTCGTCGGCACGATCGCCGTCGAGACCTCGGAGAAGCTCTCGAAGCGTCTGAAGAAGAATGGCATCCCGCACGAGGTGCTCAACGCCAAGCCCGAGTACGCCGAGCGCGAGGCCGAGACGATCGCCCAGGCCGGCCGTCCCGGCGCCGTCACGATCGCGACCAACATGGCCGGTCGTGGTGTTGACATCAAGCTCGGCGGCAACGCTGAAGAGCTGGCGCACATCGAACTGCGCAAGCGCAACATCGCCGAGGATGACGAGAACTACGAGTCGGTGCTGGCCGAGGTGTTGCCCGAGTTCGAGCGCCAGGTCGAGGCCGAACGCGCCAAGGCGATGGAGGCTGGCGGCCTCTACGTCTGCGGCACCGAGCGCCACGAGTCGCGCCGGATCGACAACCAGCTGCGCGGCCGCTCCGGCCGTCAGGGCGACCCCGGCGAGACGCGATTCTTCCTCTCGGCCGAAGACGACCTCGTGCGTCTCTTCGCCGGCGACCGTATCTACAAGATTCTCGACCGTCTCGGCGGCGAGGACGTCGAGGGCAACGAGATGCCGATCGAGGCCGGCATCCTGACCAAGCAGATCGAAGGCGCGCAGAAGAAGGTCGAAGAGCAGAACTACCTTTCGCGAAAGCGGGTGCTCGAGTACGACGACGTGATGAACCAGCAGCGCGAGGTCGTCTACGAGTTCCGCGACCGCATCCTCGAGGGTGCCGACATGTCGGGCCAGGCCAAGGAGAACCTGCACGCCGTCGTCGAACGGCTCGTATCCGAGTACACGCAGGGCGACGCCCCGGAACACTGGGACATCAAAGCCTTGTTCGACCAGGTCGACCAGATCTTCCCGATCTCCTTCGGCGCCGCCGACATCAACGTGATGGGTATGGAGCGCAGCGAACTCGTGGACACGATCACCGAAGAAGCGATCGAGGCCTACGAGGAGAAGGAGGAGGAGCTCTCACCGGAGCTGATGCGCGACCTCGAACGCCACGTGCTGCTCGAGATCATCGACGAGCGCTGGCGCGAGCACCTCAACGACATGGACTACCTGCGCGAGGGCATCCACCTGCGCGGGTTTGCCGAGATGCAGCCGATCGTCGCCTACAAGAACGAGGGCTTCCGCATGTTCGGCGAGCTGATGGACTCGATCTGGGACGAGTTCACGCGTGTGATCTACCACTTCGAACTCTCCGACGAGGCCGCGCGCGAGCGCGCCCAGCAGCAGATGCTCGACCAGTCCAAGAGCTCGAACACGCAGCAGTTCAACTACTCAAGCTCCGACGGCCCGCAGTACGGCGTCGGTGCCGCCGTCGCCGCCAACATGGCCGACGGCGAGTTCGACGGTCAGTCTGCGGCCGGCGTCCCGGGCGTCCTGCCCCAGCCGGCCCGCGTCACCAGCGCAGGCGGGGCCAAGAAGGCGGCGCCGGCAGGCTACGACCCCGACGGCAACCCGATGAGTCGCAATCAGCCCTGCTGGTGCGGCTCGGGCAAGAAGTTCAAGAACTGCCACGGACGCGGCTAGCGCCGCCGGACGCCGAGGAGTCACGACCGCACAGTCGCCCGCGGCCGCGGGGGAGAATCTTCCGCTGACCCTTGGCCCGCGGTCTGCCGCGGCGATAGCCTTTAGCCCCTGATGGCGCTCGACGAACACGAACTTCAGCAACGTATTGCTGCGATCGAGGGCCAGTTGAAACTGCTGGCCGAGGCGCTCGACCGCCCGACTCTGGCCGCACGGGTCGAGGAGCTCGAGGCCGCGATGGGCGCCGAGGGCTTCTGGGACGACCAGGAGCGCGCGGCCAAGGTCAACGCCGAGTATTCGCGCGCGACCAAGAAGCTCGAACAGTTCGACCTCGTAGCCAGCGAGGTCGAGGACCTCACGGCGCTCTCCGAAATGGCGGCCGAAGACGCCTCGATGGCAGACGAGCTCGCCGAGCAGCTGGCCGACCTCGAGCAGCGTATGGCCGTACTCGAAGAAGAGCGGCTCTTCAGCGGCGAGTACGACCACGGCGACGCCGTCGTCACGATCCAGGACGGCGCCGGTGGCACCGATGCCCAGGACTGGGCCGAGATGGTGTTGCGGATGATGCTGCGCTGGAGCGAGAACCGCGGCTTCAAGACCGAGCTCAAAGAGGTGGCGGCGGGCCAGGAGGCCGGGATCACGCGCGCGACGTTCCTCGTCCACGGCGAGAACGCCTACGGGCTCTTCGGCGCCGAGCGCGGCGTCCACCGCCTCGTGCGGCTTTCGCCGTTCGACTCGGCGCACCGCCGGCAGACCTCCTTCGCCGGGGTCGAAGTCGCGCCGCTGGTCGACGACGACATCGAGGTCGAGATCGACGACGCCGATCTGCAGATCGACACCTACCGCGCCTCGGGCGCCGGCGGCCAGCACGTCAACAAGACCGACAGCGCGGTGCGCATCACGCACAAGCCGACCGGCATCGTTGTGCAGTGTCAGGACGAGCGCTCGCAGGGTGCCAACAAGAACACGGCCATGAAGATGCTGCGCGCCCGCATCGTCGCGCTCGAAGAGGAGAAGCGCGCCGCCGAACTGGCCGCCGAGAAGGGCGACGTGATCGACGTCAACTTCGGCTCGCAGATCCGCAGCTACGTGATGCACCCGTACTCGATGGTCAAGGACCACCGCACGAACTTTGAGATGGGCGACGTGCAGCGCGTGCTCGACGGCGACCTCGACGGCTTCGTCCACGCCGAGCTCAGCCGTCGCGCCGCCGGGCGACCCAGCGAGCGGGCGGGGAGCGCCAGTGACAACTGAGGCACCGAAGCTCGCTGCAGCCGACTTCGCGGCGCTGGTTGACCTGGCACTGGCCGAGGACGTCGGCAGCGGCGACGTCACGACGGAGTTGACCGTCGACCTCCTGACGCCGGCCCACGCCACGATCCGCCAGAAGCAGCCCGGTGTCTTCTTCGGACACGACGTCGCCGAACACGTCTTCCGCAGCGTCGATCCGACGATCGAGTACGCGCGCACGACAGCGGAGGGCCAGTGGCGCGAGGGCGGAGAGGTCGCGACGATCTCGGGTCGTGCCGCCGGCCTGCTCACGGCCGAACGCACCGCACTCAACTTCATGATGCACCTCTCGGGCGTTGCGACCGCTGCGGCCGTCGCCGTGCGCGCCGTGGAGGGAACCGGCGCCAAGATT